>JAYTXS010000166.1:0-13894 GCA_043742845.1 Gammaproteobacteria bacterium | reverse complement strand
TGGGTGCTGCGCGATCATCTTGGAATGACCGGCACCAAATACGGCTGCGGCATGGCGCTGTGCGGGGCCTGTACCGTGCACATCGACGGTGTCGCGACGCGTTCCTGTGTGCTGCCCTTAAGTGCGGTGGATGGCAAGTCCATTACGACGATTGAAGGCCTGTCATCGGATCGCAGCCACGCGGTGCAGAAAGCGTGGATGGAGCTGGATGTCCCCCAATGCGGCTATTGTCAGTCCGGACAGATCATGTCCGCCGCCGCGCTGCTCAAGACGAACCCGGCACCCAACGACGCCGATATCGATGCGGCGATGTCCGGTAACATTTGCCGCTGCGGCACCTACCCTCGAATCCGCAAGGCCATTCACCGCGCCGCGCAACTGCTCGGCGCAGGCGCGTCGAAGTGACGCTGTTTGGCGCACTGAACCGGCGCGATTTTCTGCACGCGACTGCCACCGTCGGCGGCGGGTTGATACTGGCGCTGAGCTTGCCGGAACGGGGCGGCCCATCGAATGCCTTGGCGGCTGCCGCAACGGACGCCGCGACCTCGGGCGCCGGAAAATCTGCTGCGCAAATAAACGCCTGGCTGCGGATCGCCCACGACAATTCCATCACCATCATCGTCGATCGTTCCGAGATGGGCCAGGGGGTGTACACGGCGCTGCCGATGTTGTTGGCCGAAGAGTTGAACATCGATATGGCGGTGATCCGCATCGAGGCGGCACCGGTGGGCGACGCCTATATCAATCCCGGCAACGGCGGCCAGGTGACGGGCACCAGCAACAGCGTGCAGGACGCCTGGGACAAATTGCGCATGGCGGGCGCCACCGCCCGCACCATGCTGGTTTCAGCAGCGGCCAAACGCTGGCGCACCGATCCGGCGCAATGTCATGTCAAGGACGGCACGGTGGTCAACAGCCAAGGCAAGGTGTTGACCTACGGCGAACTCGCCGACGCGGCCGCCAAGGAACCCGTCCCCAAGGATTTGAAATTAAAATCCAAGAGCAATTTCCAAATCATCGGCAAGGCGCGGGCGCGTATCGATACGCCCAGTAAAGTCGATGGCAGCGCCGAGTTCGGCTTGGACGTCAAACTTCCCGGAATGCTCCACGCCGTGCTCGCGCAGAGTCCGGTGCTTGGCGGAAAAGTAAAAACGGTCGATAGTGATGCCGCGCAGAAGATGCCCGGCGTGCGCAAGGTCATGATCACGTCCAGCGGCGTGGTGTTGGTGGCCGACCACTTCTGGCAGGCATTGACGGCGCGCAAGGCCTTGACCATCACCTGGGATTGCGGCGCCAATGTACACCTCGACAACAAGGTCATCCACGCTCTGCTGAAGAAAACGGCCGCGGCGGGCGGCGGTTTGTCCGCGCTTCGCAACGGTAACGTCGACTCGGCGCTCAAGTCCGCGAAGCAAAGTTTGAGTGCCGCTTACTACCTGCCTTTGCTGGCGCATGCAACCATGGAGCCGATGAATTGCACGGCTGACGTCAAGCCCAACGGCTGCGATTTGTACGTGGGCACCCAGGTGCAACAGGTCGCACAAATGACGGCGGCAACGGCGGCCGGGCTTGATCCGTCGCAGGTGCGCGTATTCACCACCCTGATCGGCGGCGGCTTCGGTCGGCGTTTGGATATCGATTTCATCCCGGCGGCGGTCGAGGCATCGAAGGCGCTCGGAGTGCCGGTCAAGATGATCTGGACGCGCGAAGATGACATGACCCACGACACCTATCGGCCGCCGGCCTACGAAGAAGTTAGCGGTGGTGTCGATGCGGCGGGAAAAGTCATTGCCTGGAAATTGCACATCACCAGCCCGTCCATCACCGCACGCATGTTTCCGCCCGTCAAAGGAGTGGATGATTCGGTGATCGAGGCAGCGGTCAACAATCTCTACGACGTACCGAATCTTTCGGTGAGTTACTCGCGCCAGGAAATAGGCATCGACGTGGGCTACATGCGTTCGGTCAGCCACGCGCCCAACTGCTTCGTCATCGAGAGTTTCATGGATGAGTTGGCCGCCGCGGCCGGTACGAACCCCTATGATTTTCGGCTCGCACAGCTGGCGAATAAACCTCGACAACGCCACGTACTGCAACTTGCAGCGCAACGTGCCGGATGGGGCAAGGCGGCCGCCGGCCGCTACCAGGGCATCGCCCTGATGGAGGGGTACACGACGCACCTGTCGCAAGTTGCAGAGATTTCCATCGAGAACGGCCAACTCAAGGTGCACAAGATCACCTGCGTGGTGGACTGCGGGCAAATGGTCAATCCGCGCATCGTCGAATCGCAAATCGAGGGCGGAATTATCTTTGGCCTCACGGCGGCGCTATGGGGCGAGGTGACGCTCGAGGGCGGTCGGGTGCAACAAACCAATTTCAATCATTACCGGCTTCTGCGTAACAACGAATTGCCCGAACTCGATGTGCATCTCGTCGATAGCGACGAAACGCCGGGCGGCATTGGGGAAGCCGCCGTGCCGTTGGTGGCGCCCGCAATCTGCAATGCCATATTTACTGCGACGGGAACGAGGTTGCGGGAATTACCCATCAGCAAGCAGCGGCTTGTGAAGACCTGAGCGGCGCTGCGAATCGCCTGACGCAGAACTGACGCACGTTGCCGCGGCAACGTTGCGTATTTCCTCAAGAGTAACTGACGTGGCGGGATTGCCTACTTCATAGGCGTGCGTCAGCTCCGATATATCAGGTCCTACGGTTGCTCCAAACCGACGGGTCGGGAGCGGCGGCGGCGGATATCGGCCCATTTTGGAATTCCAATAGGCCCAGGAACGAGGGTCGATGATTCCGGCCGGCGCCTGATCGATCGCTTCGCGAAAATCATCGTCCGACACGTACTGCCTCAGCACTTGCATATCCTCGTGCATAGCATAAGTTGTCGCGTACGCCATGAATCTCACAGGATCAGCGAGCGCTTGTTCCGGCGACTCTCGCCGTTTCAGCGTTCAGGGGAATGGCTTTCATCAGCTTGTGCGTGTCGAACTCGCGATTACCGAAGAAGGCGAAATCTACGGACTGCCTATGTCCGAGCTGCAGCGCAATTGCCGTACCGCCATACAGCGTAAATTCCGCCGGCACCTGACTGGGCTCCGCCCACAGCCGGCGCTGTGCGCTCGGCAGAATATCCAGGTGAGGTTGAAAGTTTTTCATGTTCAACGCGGGTAGACGTTGCCGCAGAAACGCCGTAGCCCCTCAAGAATCGAATTTGAATTCGATCGAAATCCCCAATTGAACCAGCAGCCGTGCGACCCCCACCGGCAGCGTGAAATCGGCGGCCGATTCGCGCTCGATGACCAGAATCAGCGCGACATCGCCGCCTTCGGCCTGAATCTTTTGCAGAAAGGAAATGTGCGCGTTCAGACCTTGCAGAAACAGAAACAACACGCCTTCGGTGCCGCGAGCCTTAAGATCTCTGACCGCCGCCTCGATCGTGTCAGGCCAAGTCTCGGGGTTGATGGGGGCCAACCAATACGTCTGGGTGTGCTGTGCCGCCACTCGGCTCTTCGACCGAGTGGCACGAGAATCGCCGGCCTTGAAGCAGTGCTCAGGTTCGAGACCAAGCGCGCCGGATATTTCTTGGGGGTCGATGTCAGGATGCCGAACCCGCAATGACAGTTGGATGGGCGTGGCAGATATTTCCGATGGCTTGCGGCCTTCCATCAAAACGCCTTGAACGACAAATAGTGATCCACAATCAGCGCCGCGAACAACAGCATCAAATAGGTAATCGAAAACTTGAACGTGCGCATGGGCAGCTCAGGCCGCAGACCCCGTTGCAGCGCAACGACATAATAAAGGAACCGCGCGTTGAGAATCACGGCGACGCCCAGATAAATGAACCCGCTCATGCCGCAAAGATAGGGCAGCAGCGTGCTCAGCACCAGAAGAATGGTGTACAGCACGATTTGCAGACGGGTGTACGGGATTCCATGAGTGACCGGCAGCATAGGGATGCTGGCCTTCGCATAGTCGTCGCGTCGCGCAATCGCCAGCGCCCAAAAATGCGGCGGGGTCCACGTGAAAATGATCAAGAACAGGAGCAGCGCCTGCGGATCGACGGTGTTGGTGACAGCGGCCCAGCCGAGTACCGGCGGCGCGGCGCCGGCGGCACCGCCGATCACGATGTTCTGCGGTGTCGCCCGCTTCAGCCACATCGTGTAAACCATGGCGTAGCCGATCAGCGAACAAAAAGTCAGCGCGGCCGTGAGCAGATTGACGAACAATGAAAGAATGAGCATGGAGGCAACGCCGAGCAGTACGGCAAACACCACGGCATGATTCATTTGCAGGTGACCCGTGGGCAGCGGCCTGCGCCGCGTGCGCGCCATCTGCTCATCGATACGGCGGTCCAGCACATGGTTGAATGCCGCCGCGGATCCGGACGCCAAGGCGATGCCCAGAGTGCCGAAAATCAACGCAGGCAGTGGCACGAATCCCGGTGAAGCCAGGATCATGCCGACGACGGCCGTGAACACGATCAATAGGCTGACTTTGGGCTTGGTGAGCTCCAGGAAATCGCGCCAGCGACTGGCGCTGACGAGGACAATTGGCGGGTTATCAGGGAGGGTCGGCACGTCGCAAGGGTACCATGCCGACTGCGGAGGCCGGCTTGCCAGGGGCCGGCCTACCGGGGGCGGGCCACAGCGCCCGCAGCACAGTCACCAGGCACAGCACCAAAAAAGCGGCACCTGCATTATGCAGAGTGGCCAGTGGCAAAGGGATGCCCCAGTGGACGGTGGCCGCACCGAGGGAAATCTGCAGGGTCACCGCGAGCATTAGCAGCAGCCCGGCCACCTTGAGCCGCGGGTGGGCGGCTCTTACGGCCGCCATGAGTCCGAGGCTGAACAAAATCGATCCCGCCACCACGGCGCCCAAGCGATGCGTGAAGTGAATCGCGACCCGTGCGGGATTCGCGAGTACACCGCCCTCGTAGTTGATATCGAGCCCGCGCCACAACACGAAGGCATCACGGTAGTCCATCTGCGGCCACCAGGAGTATTGGCACGTGGGTAGATCCGGGCAAGCTACCGCCGCATAGTTGGTGCTGGTCCAGCCGCCCAAGGCGATTTGCACGATCAGTACGGCAAGCCCTACCAGCGCGTACTTTCGCAAAGCCGATTCCGGTGGCGTGAGCTGCCGCGTTCCCGGGCTCAGTGACAGCCACCACAGCAACCCCAGTGTGGTGAGGCCGCCGAGTAAGTGTGCCGTGACGATCAGGGGCTTGAGCAGCAAGGTCACCGTCAGCGCACCCAACGCGCCCTGCAAACACACGACGACGAAGACCAGAACGGCGGGGACCAGCGGCTGATCGCGGTCTGCTCGAAAGCGCACGGCCCAGACGGCCAAGACCGCAATGACCAGCCCCAGGGTCGAGGCGAAGTAGCGGTGAATCATTTCGTGCAACGCTTTCGCGAAATACTCGGCCGAGGAATGCACCGATGCCCCGGCATTCGGGTAAATATGTCCATAACAACCGGGCCAATCCGGACATCCCAGACCGGCATCGGTGAGGCGCACCCAAGCGCCGAGCACTACGACCGCCGCCGCTAGCAGCGCACCGGCCAAAGCCAGGCGCCGGAACCAATGCAGCCGTCGTTGCGCGAGCATGCGCTAGCCTATGGAGGAGAGGCGCAGTAGGCGCTTTAGGTCTTCGAGCATGCCTTTGGCCTTGGCACTGGGTGCATACGACATCATGAGATTGCCGAGCGGATCGACCAGGTACACGCGAGATTCCGCGAACGGCGGAACCCCCGGACCAGATTGCGCTGGCAACAGGGCAAACAGCGGCGCCGCCTCGGGGCTTGCGCGCACGGCGATCAGGTCCGGCTGCTGCTCAGTTAAGTATAGCGCGTCGCAGCAGCCTGAGTCGGCAATCAATACTCGCTGCACACGCTTCATGTCGCGATCCAACGCAATGCGCACCTGGCGTGTGTCATACAACCGGCCCAGGCAGGCGGCGTCGCAGCGGCCGCTTCCCACATACAGGAAAGTCCACTTGCCCTTCAGGAAATTCGGGTCGGTGCTGCCGGCGGTCGCAGCCTTATCCGAGGTCCACCGCGGTAAAGCCAGCGCCGGCAGCGGGCGCGCCGGATTCACCAGATCGCCCGCGTTGACGCGGCCGCCCGGATGCCAGGTGCCGTGGCCGTAGTACAAATAGAAGGCGAGTCCCAAGGGCGCAAAAAAAAGCAGCGCCACGCCGATCAGTACTCGACGCTGTCCGGAGCGGGCGCGCTGATCCATCATGGAGCCCGCTCCGTGCCGCTTTCTGCGGCGCCGGCGCGCCGCAGGTTAGTGACCACATAAATGACTGCCAAGGTCAGCGCCAGCGCGAACCACTGCACGGCGTAACCGATGTGGCGCATCGGTGGAAACCCGGGCGCCGACCATTTGCGCACGTAGCCATCCGGTTCGGCTGGATCGAGCAGCACCAGATCGGTTGCCGCCGTCCATGAAGTCTCATGCAGCAGCCGGGCGATTTCAGCGCGGCTGGGAAAGGCAGCAACCACAGGATAGGGCGGCGCCAATTCCGCCTTGGTGCCCATTTGAATGCCGGGACTCGGCATATGATCGGCGCGGCCGTGCAGCGTGCGTGTGACGGAATCAACGGGGATGACGGGTCGCTCTGCGCGGCTGCCGCCCAAAGGCACCCAGCCGCGGTTGACCAACACCCAGCCGCCGCCGGTGAGCGCGAACGGCGTGATCACGAAGTAGCCGGCGCGCTCCGCATTCATCATGTTGTCGATCAGCACTTGACGAGTTTCATCGTAATGCCCGTCGACCCCGACATGCTGGTAGCGCTTGACGGCCGGCGTGCCTAAGTCGATCAGCGTCGTGGCATCCGTGCCCGCGGCGAAGGAATCGAACAACGCGCGCTTCTCATCGGCTCGCCGCAGCTGCCAGCGGCCGAGCGACACCAGCAGCACGATCAGGGCGAGCGCGAGCAGCGTCGTGAACGGGCGCGGCGCAAAGATGCGGGAGCCGATCTTAATTGACACGATATACTGGGGCCGCTGTGGTATTTAAATATCTCATCGTCGCGCTGCTGCTGCTGATCCTGATCAGCCTGGGCAAGGCATTGTTCCACTTAACGAGCAGCAACGCGGAAGACGGCGCCAAGATGGTCAAGGCATTGGCCTGGCGTATCGGCCTGTCCGTACTGCTATTCGTGCTGCTGATCGTCGCCTATTACTGCGGCTGGATCGAACCGCAGCATGCGGTTCCGGGCTACAACCAGTAGACGAAGGTAAACAGCCCGAGCCATACCACGTCGACGAAGTGCCAGTACCATGCGACGGCCTCGAAGCCGAAATGGCGCTTAGGCGTGAAGTGGCCCTTCATCACCCGAAACCAAATGACGGTGAGCATGATGGCGCCTACAGTGACGTGCATGCCGTGAAAGCCAGTAAGCATGAAGAACGTCGAGCCGTAGATACCGGTGCCCAGCTGCAGGCCGAGTTCCGTGTAGGCCTCATGATATTCCATGGCCTGCAGGCCGACGAAAGTGAAGCCCAGCAGAAAAGTCATCGCCAGGAAGATCTTCAGACGCGTCCTATGTCCCGTCAGCAGGGCGTGGTGCGCGATCGTGACCGTCACGCTGCTGGTGAGCAGGATGGCGGTATTGATTGCCGGCAGACCGATCGCCGGGACGGTTTCAAATGTGCCGCTGGCGCGCGGCCCGATGGCGGCCGGGCCGTTGGTCGGCCAGATTCCGTCGTAGTTGTTCCACAGCAGCAGTTTGCTGAAGATCTTGACGCCGTCGCCGGACAACCAGGGAACGGAAAAATTGCGCGCATAAAACAGGGCGCCGAAGAAGGCGGCGAAGAACATTACTTCGGAGAATATGAACCACATCATGCCCATGCGGAAGGAGCGGTCCACCGCCATGTTGTACATACCGGCCTGATTCTCTGCGATCACCGTGTGAAACCAGAAAACGAACAACAGCGCCAGCATGACGAAGCCCGGAATCAGGGCATACGCCGGCAGCCAATCGTCGAGCGTGGCGATGGCGCCGCACATGAGCGTGAACAGCGTTATGGATCCATAGATGGGCCACGGACTGCTGTGAGGAATGTAGTACTTGTCCGCATCCGCGTGCGCTTGCGCCATGATTCTTGGTCTCTAAACGGTGAATGAAAACAGGAGTTTAAAACGTTTGCTCAACGTCGTGTTGCCGATTGTGCGGCCGCCGTCGCGGTCGTATCGTAGATGGTGTACGCCAGGGTGAGCTTGTCCACATTGCCCGGCAGCCCCGGATCAACGATGAAACGCACCGGCATAGCCCGCCCCTCATTGGGGCCAAATTTCTGCGGGCTGAAGCAGAAACACTCGGTCTTATGGAAGTACTTTGCCGTGCCGGTCGGGGAAATGCTGGGCACGGCCTGGGCCACGGCGCCGTCATTCGTCAAATTCCTGGCATAGAACGTCGTGTCGTAGAGCTTCCCCGGATGAATCCGCATCGAAGCCACCGTCGGCTTGAAATCGAAGCTGCCCACCGACCCTGGCTGGACCAGGAACTCGATGGTGACCTCGCGATTCGGATCGATTGCTTCGACGACGGCGGCCTTGCCTGCCTTGGCTTCGGCGTTGCCTATGCCGGCCGCCCTGCACAGCACGTCATACAGGGGCACCAGCGCCCAACCGAAGGCGAAGCTGCCCGCGGTCATAATGAGCAGCGCCCTGACGAGCTTGCGATTGGCGCGCTTTTGGGATTCCGGCAGCTGCATCAGTGATAGCGGCGGAACACCAGCAAGGCGATGAAGCCCAGGTAAAACATGATCGCCAAACCGGCCAATCCCAAGGCGCCATTGCGGATTCGGCGCTTGCTCGTCGCGCGCGAGATCTGCGGCCCGGCTACGTTCACAGAATCTCGGGCGCGGCGCTGAAGCTGTGATACGGCGCGGGTGACGGCAGGGTCCATTCCAATCCGGTGGGATGTGTTCCCTCCCAGACCTCGGCAGTCGCCTTCTTGCCGCCGCGCGCACACTGCACGATCACGATCGCAAATAGTATTTGCGATGCCCCGAAGAAGAACCCGCCGATGGAAGACACCATGTTCCAGTCGGTGAACTGCACCGCATAGTCAGGGATACGGCGCGGCATGCCGGCCAATCCCAAGAAATGCTGGGGGAAGAACAGGACGTTGACGAAGATCGCAGAGCACCAGAAATGCGTCTTGGCCAGGGTCATGTTGTACATATGGCCGGTCCACTTCGGCAGCCAGTAGTACACCCCGGCCATGATGCCGAAGATGGCGCCCGGCACCAGCACGTAGTGAAAGTGCGCGACCACGAAGTAGGTCTGATTGTATTGGAAGTCCGCCGGCACGATGGCGAGCATCAGGCCGGAAAAGCCGCCGATGGAGAACAAGAACAAAAAGGCGATGGCGAACAGCATGGGCGGCTCGAAGGACAGAGAGCCGCGCCACATGGTGGCCGTCCAGTTGAACACTTTCACGCCGGTGGGCACCGCGATGAGCATGGTGGACATCATGTAGAACAGCTGTGCCGCCAACGGCATGCCGTCTACGAACATGTGATGCCCCCAGACGATGAACGACAGGAAGGCGATGGACGCGATGGCGTAAATCATCGAGGTCGCGCCGAACAGCGGCTTGCGCGAGAAGGTGGGCAGGATCTCCGAAATGATGCCGAAGGCCGGCAGGATCATGATGTAGACCTCGGGGTGCCCGAAGAACCAGAAAATGTGTTCGAACATGATCGGGTCGCCGCCGCCTGCCGCATTGAAAAAGCTGGTGCCGAAGAAATGATCGGTGAGCAGCATGGTCACCGCGCCCGCGAGCACCGGCATCACCGCGATCAAAAGGTACGCAGTGATCAGCCAGGACCAGGCAAACAGCGGCATCTTCAGCAAGTTCATGCCGGGGGCGCGCATGTTCATGATGGTTACGATGACGTTGATGGCGCCCATGATGGAAGAGACGCCCATCATGTGAATGGCGAAAATCAGCATGGGAAAGCTGTCGCCGGTTTGCAGGGAGAGCGGCGGATACAAGGTCCAGCCGGCGGCGGCCGCGCCGCCGGGCACCAAGAAGGTGGACAAGAGCAGCGTGAAAGCGAAGGGCAGAATCCAGAAGCTGAAGTTGTTCATGCGCGGCAGCGCCATGTCGGGTGCGCCGATCTGCAGCGGGATCATCCAATTGGCGAGGCCGACGAAGGCCGGCATGACGGCGCCGAAAATCATCACCAGCGCGTGATTGGTGGTCAGCTGATTGTACAGTACCGGATCGAGCAGCTGCAGCCCGGGCTGAAACAATTCGGCCCGAATGACCATGGCCATCGCGCCGCCGATGAAGAACATGATCAGGCTGAACACCAGGTACATGGTGCCGATGTCTTTATGATTGGTCGCGAACAACCAGCGCTTGATTCCCGTCGCGGGCCCGTGATCGTGGTCAGCGTCGTCGTGGTGAGCGGTATCGTTCGTGTGGGCGTGGGCCATGGTTCTAGAGCTCTCTCGTTTATTTCTTGATCAATTCGCGGTCGATAGGACTTGCGCGGTAGGCGGCGGTGCGGCGTCATGCGCCGCAGCCTGCTTCACTGCCGCTTTCTGCTCGTCAACCCATTTCTTGAACGCATCGGGAGTGCGTACATCCACCACGATGGGCATGAAGCCGTGATCGCGGCCGCACAGCGAGGTGCACTGTCCGCGGTAAATGCCTTCCTTGCCGGGGTCGACCTTGAACCATAATTCATTGACGAATCCGGGCACGGCGGAGCGCTTGGCGCCGAAATCGGGAACCCACCAGGCATGGATGACATCCTCCGAGGTCAGCAGCAGGCGCACCTTGACGCCGCTCGGGATGACCATGGGGTGATCGACGTCCAGCAGATAATTCTCGACCGACTTCGGATCGATGCCGGAGCGCAGCTGGCGCGCAAAATTCGAATCGCGCGCCAGGGTCGAGAAGAAGTTAACCCCTTCTGCCGCGTCCATGTATTGATACTGCCATTTCCATTGATAGGCGGTGACCCTGATGGACAGTTCGGAGTTGCGCGTGTCTTCCATCATGAGAATGACTTTCGCGGCCGGTATCGCCACCACCACCAGGATCGCAACGGGAATAATGGTCCAGATGATTTCCACTTTCGTGCTGTGCACCAGGGTGGTATCCGGTATGGCGCCGCGCGAATGGCGGAATTTCACCAAGGCATAAATCATCACGCTGAATACCACGACGGCGATGGCCACACATACCCAAAAAACTTCCATGTGCAAGGCGTAGATGTCGCGGCTCAAACTGGTGACGCCGAGCGGCAAGTTGTAGCCATTGGAGGTGTTGGCTTGGGCGCCGCCCGCCACGCTCAAGGCGGCTAGGCCGAGCGCTCGGATCCAAGCACCCGTGCACCGCCGGGAAGTACTGTCGTCATCGCCTCTCGTAAAGCTCATCTACTTCCGATCCCCTATGTTCGCGATTTCAAGCGGCGGCGACTCATTCATGCCGCCCACCAAGTAACGTAAACGCTCCGCCAGACGGCAGCGGTCTTCCTCGGTGAGGAAACTGCCCACTTCGTAAGCCCGTCCGCGGCTCTCGATGGTCAGTCGACTGATGCCATGGCGCCGTGGCGGACTGCGAAGTCTAACCTTCGCCCAATGCCGCGCAAACTCTTGTTTTTGCGCCCCATGTCGCGAACGGGTCAGCAGACTGATCTGCGAGTCCGTGATCACCACCGTCTGCGAGTACTTGCCGCGCTGCATGCTGAGCCGCAGCGCAAGCCCGAGAGCCAGCATTTCCAGCGCCCAAAACGGCAGCACGGGCCAGAATCCGTGGAGCACGAAGAATAATGAAAAACCGAGAGAAAACAGGCATATAGATACAAAAAACAGCGCGGCGCCGGCGGGCTTCAATGAACAGTTCGGCTGCAAGTCGATGCGCTGTTCGATGGCCTGTTGCATGGCGCCTAGGATAACTCAGCCGCACCTTGTAATGCATCAACCGCAAGACCTCCCGTCAATGACTCGACGGACGGGTTTGGCTCGAAGGGGAAAAATCCGAGACAGGGTGCTCGGATACGGCTGCGCAGGCTGGCGACGTTTTCATTCAGGCGCTGAAATCCGGGATCGATGGAATTCGCGATCCACCCGCGCAGGGTAAGTCCCCTGCGTTCAATGGATTCCACCGTCAAGAGCGCGTGATTCAGGCAACCCAAGCGCAGGCCGACCACGAGTATGACGTCCGCTTGCCAATGCGCAGCGAGATCCGCAAAGCCGCGGCTCGCATCGAGCGGCGCCAGCCAGCCGCCGGCGCCCTCGATGATGAGCCTGTCGCTTTGCATTCGGAGCCGTTCGTAGGCCCGATCCAACACGGCAAACTCGATGCCGATGCCTGCTTCCTCCGCGGCAATATGCGGCGCAATCGCCGGCTCGAACGCATAAGGATTCACTTCCGAATAGCGGGCACGCACCGTCATGGCATCGAGTAGCGCCAGCGCGTCCTCGTTGCGCAGACCGTCCGGGGTGTCGATACAGCCCGAGGCCACCGGCTTCATCGCGGCCACCCGCTCGCCGCGGGCAGCGAAGGCTCTGCACAGAGCGACGGCAATCCGGGTCTTACCGACGCCGGTATCGGTGCCGGTGACGAACAACACCCGGCTCAAGGGCCGCTACCCGCGGTCAAGCGCTGCGCCTCGCGCGCAGCTGCCGCTTAATCTCGTCCAGCGAGACGGTAGAACCGTCCGAGCCGCTACGGCGCGTGCCCGTCTCGGGAGTCCACGCGTGGCCGAAGACCACTTCATAAGTCGCGGGCAAGCGGCCCTCCCGCCGAAAACCCTCGTACGCGGCGAGCAATGCAGCGAATCCGCGCCGTCCGGTAAGCCCCCTGGGACGTCCGAGGGTGGCGTTGCTGGCGCCGCTGGCTTTGAGATCCGCCCCGACACGCCGTACGTCGGTGTACGTCAGGGTATAGCGCTCCACATCCAGCACCGGCGAGGCGAAACCGCCTCGCACCAGTGCATCGCCGATGTCGTGCATATCGATGAATTGATTGACGTGAGTATGTGAGTCCACCGCCGTCCAAGCGCTGCGCAGTTCGCGCAGCGTGTCCGGACCCAAGGTGGTGAAGCTCAGCAGTCCGTGTGGCGCGAGCACACGGCGAAACTCGGCGAACACGGCGTCCGGGTTACACCATTGCAGCATGAGATTGCTGAGTATCAAATCAACACTGGCATCCGCGAAGGGTAGGCGCTCGGCATCGGCACAGACACGGGCGAACGGCCGCAGCCAGGATTGCTGCCGCCCGGCCGCCAGCAACATGCGCGGCGACAAGTCCAGGGCGGCGACCAGGGCCTTCGGGTAGCGGCGCTTGAGAGCGCGCGCGGCGTGACCGGTGCCGGCACCGGCATCGACCACCACCCGCGGGGTCAGCGCCATCAGGTCCAGGCGACCCAACAAATTGTCGCGCACCTCGGCCTGCAGAACGGCCGCGGTGTCGTAACCGGCGGCGGCGCGGTCGAAGCAGCGCCGCACTTTAGGAGAGTCGAGCGCATACGCCTCGCCGCTATCGGGCGAGTGCCCGTCGGGCGCGTTCACACCGTCGCCGCGCTCGCGGGTAGACCGGCCCCTGGTTGGGGCGCGCGCGCTAGGCCGGCCCGCGGTTCGCTGTCCGCCGGGTGGCCGGCCCCCGGTAGGCCGTTCCCAAGTTCCGCAGAGATTTTCAGGCGTTGGAAAAGGGATTGATCGTGCGCGGTGTCCGGATTGCCCGTGGTCAGCAGCTTCTCGCCGTAGAAAATGGAATTGGCGCCGGCCAGGAAGCATAGCGCCTGTAGTTCATCGTTCATGTCGCTGCGGCCCGCCGACAGGCGCACGTGGCAGCGCGGCATCAGAATGCGCGCGACCGCAATGGTGCGTACGAAATCAAAGG
>JAYTXS010000165.1:0-4592 GCA_043742845.1 Gammaproteobacteria bacterium | reverse complement strand
GGCGCTGCCATGGGCGCGGCGATGACCGGTTTGAAGCCGGTCGCCGAAATCATGTTCTCGGATTTTCTGGCGGTTTGCTGGGATATCGCCGCCAATGAGATTGCCAAAACCCGCTATATGACCAACGGCCAAATCTCGTTGCCGCTGGTGATACGCACGGGTAATGGCGGGGGCTCGCGTTTTGGTGCGCAGCATTCGCAGAGCGTCGAGAATTGGGCGATGGCCATCCCTGGCCTGAAAGTGGTGGCGCCGTCGACGCCGGCCGATGTCAAGGGGCTGCTCGCGGCCGCCATCCGCGATCCTGACCCCGTCATTTTCTTCGAGCACAAAGCACTGTACGCCACTAAGGGCGAGGTGCCGGACGGCGAGCACGTCGACACGATCGGCACCGCGGCGATCCGTCGTCAAGGGTCGGATCTGACCATCGCGGCACTGGGGTTAATGGTGTCGCGCGCGATGGAGGCCGCGGACCGTCTGCAGGCCGAGCACGGCATTTCCGCGACGGTGCTGGACCTTCGTTCGCTGGTTCCCCTGGATACTCAGGCGATCTTCTCCGCGGTGTCGAAGACCGGGCGCCTCTACACGGTCGAAGAGAACCCGCGGCTGTGCGGCTGGGGCGCCGAGATCTCGAGTCTGGTGGCCGAGGAGTTGTTCTGGGATCTGGACGCGCCGATCATCCGCATCACCACGCCCCACGTGCCGCTGCCCGCCGCCGATCGACTCGAAGACCTCGCCATCCCGAGCGCCGCCCGAATCATCGAGACCATTCTTAAGACGATGGATTAGAGAATGATCTTGCCAAGCGATCTCTATATCGACGGCGCGTGGCGCCCGGCAGCGGACGGCGCCGACATCGAGGTACTCGATCCGGCGAGCGAAGAGGTGATCGCACGCGTCGCTTCCGCGAGCATCGATGACGGATTGGCCGCGGTTGACGCTGCCGACCGGGCGCTGCCCGCCTGGGCCGGCACGGCGCCGCGCCGCCGCGCAGAGATTTTGCGTAAAGCCTTCGATCTCATGACGGCGCGCGCCATTGATCTGGCGACACTCATTTGCCGGGAGAACGGCAAGGCGTTGAAGGACGCGCGCGGCGAGGTG
Organism: Gammaproteobacteria bacterium; assembly: GCA_043742845.1. Lineage (GTDB taxonomy): Bacteria > Pseudomonadota > Gammaproteobacteria > Steroidobacterales > Steroidobacteraceae > Bog-1198. Next base: position 3,494 of record JAYTXS010000165.1, on the reverse strand, counting down.
GCCTATGCGGCCGAATTCTTTCGCTGGTATTCGGAAGAAGCGGTGCGCAATATTTCGCAAATCTCCACCAATCCCGGCGGCACGCACCGGATTTTGGTCTTGCAGCAGCCGGTCGGCATTTCGATGCTGGTGACCCCCTGGAATTTTCCCGCGGCAATGGCGACGCGCAAGATCGCCCCCGCGCTGGCGGCGGGCTGCACGGTCATCTTGAAGCCCGCCTCGGAAACGCCGCTCACGGCGCTCGCGATCGCGCAGTTGCTGGAAGAGGCGGGCGTGCCGCGAGGCGTCGTCAACGTCATTCCGTCGCATCGCTCCTCGCAGGTGGTGGGCGCGATCATCAGAGATCCGCGCGTACGCAAACTATCGTTTACCGGATCGACCCACGTGGGCCGCGTGTTATTACGCGAGGCCGCCAATACGATCGTCAATTGCTCGATGGAGTTGGGCGGCAACGCGCCGTTCATCGTGTTTGACGATGCCGACGTGGATGAAGCCGTCAAGGGGGCGATGATTGCCAAAATGCGCAACGGCGGCGAAGCCTGCACCGCGGCCAATCGGTTCTATGTGCAGAACGGTATTGCCGATGCGTTTACAGAAAAATTCGCCATCGCCCTACAAGCAATGCGGATGGGGTCGGGACTTGAGGCCGGCGTCGATCTCGGGCCCTTGATCAACAAAAGCGCGCAGAACAGCATGGTCGAATTCGTCGATGACGCGACTCAGAAGGGCGCCAAGCTCGTGACCGGCGGCCAGCGGCCGAATCGCAAAGGATTCTTCTTTCAGCCGACGCTGTTGGTCGATGTGCCGGACGGCGCCAACGTGTTCAACGAAGAGATTTTCGGCCCGATTGCACCGCTGCAACGATTCAGGGCCACGGAGCAGGTGATCGAGAGCGCCAATCGCAGTCCGTACGGGCTCATCGCCTATATTTTCACGCGCGACCTCGCCCGCGGACTGCATGTTGCAGAGAAAATCGAGTCGGGCATGATCGGACTCAATCGCGGCCTGGTCTCGGATCCTGCCGCTCCATTCGGCGGAGTCAAGCAGTCGGGGGTCGGCCGTGAGGGCGCGCATGAGGGAATGCTGGAATTCTTGGAAAAGAAATACATCGCGGTTGAATGGTAGGCGCTTAAGGTTATGGACATCATCATGCCGCAGTTGGGCGAGACCGTCGAAGAGGGGACGGTCGCGGCCTGGCACAAACAAGAAGGCGACAGGGTCGCTGTCGATGAATTGCTGCTCGAGATCGAAACCGACAAGGTCGCGACCGAGGTGCCCTCGTTGGTGGCGGGAACCCTGCGCAAGATATTCGTGCTCCAGGGACAAACCGTGAAGGTTGGCACGACCTTGGCGATCATCGACTCGGACGAGGCGGTCGACGCGGCAGCCCCCGAGAAGATCGATGCCGTCATCGCGCCCGGACGCAGCGCGGCGATAGCCGCGCCGAGTGCCGCGCCGCTCGCGACGAGGCGCCACGGCAATGGCACGGGCGCGCGGCTGTCGCCCGCGGTGCGCCGACTTATCGCGGACAAGGACATCGATATCGCACGAATTCACGGAACGGGCCGTGATGGTCGGGTCAAGCGCGCCGACGTGCTCTCCTATTTGGCTAGCACAGATGCCGCAGTGCCGAAGGCGCTAGTCGAGACGCTGCCCTTCAGCGCCATGCGCAAACGGATCGCGGAACACATGGTGCGGTCCCAGGCGGCGAGCGCTCACGTGCTTCAAGCCGTCGAGGTCGACTTTGCGGGCGTCGATTCCGCGCGGTCTGCGCTCAGACGCGCGTGGCAAGATCGTGAGGGATCGTCATTGACGTATCTACCCTTCATCGCCCGCGCGGTGGTCCTCGCACTACCGAAATTTCCCCATTTGAATGCGCACGTGGCGGGCGAGTCCTTGAAGGTGTTTGCAGCGATCAATCTTGCGGTGGCGGTCGATCTCGATGGCAGCGGGCTGATCGCGCCGGTGATCAAGAATGCCGCGGCGCTGCGCGTGCCCGAATTGGCGCGAGCGATCGCAAAGATCGCAGCGAAAGCACGCGCCGGGGAACTCAAACCGGATGACATGACCGAAGGAACCTATTCGCTCACCAACAATGGAAGTTTCGGGACTTTTCTCACAGCGCCGGTCATCAACCAACCGCAGGTGGCCATATTGTCCATCGATGGCGTACATCGACGACCGTGGGTGGTTTCCCATGAGGGCGGCGAGCGAATGGAAATTCGCCCCGTCGGCGTACTCGCCCATAGTTTCGACCACCGCGCCGTGGATGGCGCCTATTCGGCCGCCTTTCTGCGCCTCGTTAAGCACACTCTCGAGTCGCGGGAGTGGATCGGCGAGTTCTTGAGTTAGTTCATGCCACCCCGCACAGCCAAGCCGTTCTACGCGAAACTGCACAACCAGGTGATTATCGCGATTGTCGCGGCCATCCTCTTGGGTGCGGTGTGGCCCAACGTTGCGGTGAAGATGAAGCCGCTGGGCGACGGCTTCATCAGGCTGCTCGGCATGATGATCGTGCCGATCGTGTTTTGTATCATTGTGTCGGGAATCGCAGGCATGGGGAGCGCTCGGCGCGTTGCCCGCATCAGCGTCAAGACCTTGGTGTACTTCTACGTCGTCTCCACGCTGGCGCTTGTGATCGGGTTATTGGCCGGCAACCTCATACCGACCGGCGTCGGGCTCAACATCGACCCACGTTCCATCGACACGACGAGTATCGCCGGCTACGTGACTGCCGCCAAAGATCAGGACGTGGTGTCGTTTCTCTTGAACATGATCCCGGTCACCGTGGTCGACGCCTTCGCCAAGGGCGCCATCCTGCAGGTGGTGCTGATCGCCGTGCTGTTTGGCCTGGCGTTGATCTTCTTGGGCGAACGCGCCAGCGCCATAAGAGTGTTCGTGGAGCAACTGACCCGAGTGGTGTTCTCCATCGTCGAGATGATCATTGCCCTGTCGGCGGTGGGTGCCTTTGGCGCCATGGCGTTCACCGTCGGGCGGTTCGGCCTGCATTCGCTGCTGCCGCTGTTGAAACTGATTCTGCTCTTCTATGGCGCTTGTCTGGCATTTGTCCTCATCGTCCTGGTGCCGGTGGCGCGTCGCGTCGGCTTCAGCGTGCTCCGATTCTGCCGCTACATCCTGGACGAGATCCTGCTGTTCCTCAGCATCGCCAACTCGGAGGCGCTGCTGCCGCGATTGATGGAGAAGCTCGAACGCTTGGGGGTTCCGAAATCGGTCGTGGGGCTGGTGGTGCCCACGGGTTATTCCTTCAATCTGGCCGGCAGTAGCATATACTTCACCCTATGTATTATTTTTATCGCGCAGGCTACCAACACGGCGTTGCCGCTCGATCGTCAACTGGTTATTTTGTTGGTCGCGATGCTGATGTCGAAAGGCGCGACCGGCTTTACCGGCGCCGGGTTTGTCGTGCTGGCCGGCACGCTATCGGCGCTTCCGGACATCCCGATGGCCGGCCTTGCCTTGCTGCTGGGCATTGA
>JAYTXS010000164.1:0-2556 GCA_043742845.1 Gammaproteobacteria bacterium | reverse complement strand
TGGTCATTCAATGTACGCCGAAGGGCATATTGTTGGCAAGTCGGAGCAGCGCAGCAAGCAATTTCCCCGTAGAATACCGGCGATCGGCGGCATGACCCGGCGCTTGGGCCAGGCAGTATTTTATATGGTCATATAATAATTCTGGACGACGTTCCCGGCGAATGTTACGGTCGCACGGAATCCGCGATTTCAATTAATTAAAGGGGGACGCCATGGCCAGAAAACTGACCAAGAGCAACGCGCATTTCCAGCGCGCCGTCAAACGCCTACCGCTCGGTGTGGCTTCGAATTTCCGCTACTGGGGAGAGGACCGCACCATTTACGTGAAGAGCGGTGTGGGTGCGCGCATCATCGACTTGGATGACAATAATTACGTCGACTATCGCATGGGTTACGGACCCGCGATTCTCGGCTATGCGCATCCTGAGGTGGATGAAGCGGCCCGCGAAGGCATGAAGGTCGGCGGCGTGTTCGCTCTGTCCACCGAACGCGAGCTTACCGTGGCGGACCGCATTTCCAAGATGGTGCCGGCCGCCGAGCTGGTGCGCTTCTCCAACTCGGGTACCGAGGCGGTCATGGCAGGATTACGCCTGGCGCGCGCCTACACGGGTAAGGATGACTACGTGATTCTCGAGGGGAGTTATCACGGTTTGTTCGATGCCGCGATGTGGTTCACGCCCATGGACAAGTGGTCCCAAGTCGGCGATCCCGAAGTCAAGCCGTACAGCGAAGGCGTGCCCATGAGCACGCGCAGCTTTGCGCACTTCGTCCAGGCCAACGATGCCAATCAGCTCGAAGATGTATTCAAGCGCCATTCGCATCGGATCGCCTGCCTGCTGATCGAGCCCATCATGGGCAACTGCTTGGGGATCGCGGCCGAGCCGCAGTACCTGCGCGCCGCGCGAGAATTGTGCGACAAGCACGGCGTGGTGCTGCTGATCGATGAGGTGAAGACCGGATTTCGCGTGGCCCGCGGCGGCGTGCAAGAACTGTACGGCGTCAATGCCGACCTGTGCACTTTCGCCAAGGCCGTAGCCAATGGCTATCCCATCTCGATACTGGCGGGCCGAGAACAGATCATGCGCAAGATCGGCAAGGGCGTGGCGCACGGCGGCACCTATACGGCGCATTCCGTTTCGCTGGCAGCAGCCGAGAAGTGCCTGCAGATACTGGACGAAACCGATGCGCTGGAGCGCATCGCCGACTACGGCACGCGTCTGCGCAACGGCATGCGCGCCGTGCTCGGCGCGCGCGGCATCGCCCACAGCTTCGTCGGCCATCCGTCGATGAGCGGCTTGTACTTTGCGCACGAGCCGCCGCGCAATTATCGCGCCTGGAAGAGCAGCGACTATTCGTTTTATGACGCCATGGCGCAGGTACTGCACGACGAGGGAGTACTGTGTGAGCCCGATTCTCGCGAACCGTGGTTCGTATCGGCGGCGCACGATGCCTCCTGCCTTGCCGATACACTGCGGGCGTTCGAGGTTGCGGTCGATGTCACATTGAAGTCGAGCGGCGCCGCGCACAAAGTGCCCGCTTGATCGGCGCCGTGAAAACACCGGCGGACCTGGACGCCATCATCGTCGGAGCCGGCCATAACGGTCTGGTCGCCGGCTGCTATCTGGCGCGTTCCGGACTCAAGGTGCTGGTCTTGGAGAGGCAGCCCTTCATCGGCGGCGCGGCGGTGAGCCGGCGTCTGTACCAGGACTTCACGTACTCGAACTGTTCCTACGTTTGCAGCCTGCTGCGGCCGGAGATCATCCGCGCCCTGGAGTTGCCGAAGTACGGTCTGCAAGTGATTCCCTACGACGGAGGCTGCACCCTGATGCAGGGCGGCGGCCACCTGGCGCTGTACGATAATCACGACGCGCTGCGCCGGGAAATTGCCCGCCATTCGAAACGCGACGCCGAAGCCTACGATCGCTACTCACGCGATGTGATGCGCCAGTGCAAGTTCATCAAACCGCTGCTGATGCGTGAGCCGCCCGATCCCACGTCGTTCAAGCCGCGCGACATTCAGGAACTGCTGTACTTGGGCAAGCGCTTCCATGGCCTGGGCGAGGAGCGCATGTACGACACGCTGCGTTTCTGGACATCGAGTGCGGCGGATTTCCTCGACGAATATTTCGAGAGCGAAATCGTCAAGGCGCATTTCGCCGGCAGCTCCATCATCGGCACGGCATTGGGGCCGCGCTCGCCCGGCACAGCCTACGTGCTGTTGCATCACTACATGGGCGACATCGACGACACGGTCGGTGCGTGGGGCTTTGCGCGCGGCGGCATGGGTGCGATCACCCAGGCGCTCGGCGCCTCATTCGAGGCCAGCGGCGGCAACATCCGCAGCTCCGCACCCGTCGCCAAGATACTGGTGCGCAATGGGCGCGCCACCGGCGTCGCACTGGCGGACGGCGAGGAGATTCGCGCGCCGCTGGTGATTTCCAATCTGGATGTGCGCAGGACCTTCCTCGAGAGCATGGATGCGAAGGATTTGCCTGAAGAATTCTTGAGGCAGGTGAAGAACTTCAAGATTCGCGGCTCGTCCGGCAAGCTGAACAT
>JAYTXS010000163.1:0-5168 GCA_043742845.1 Gammaproteobacteria bacterium | reverse complement strand
GGATTAGGCCGGATCGGTCTAGTATTTTTTTATCGCGAGCCCTGCGATTCTAAACACGACAATGGGAGATCCGACATTGAAGACTAGATTACGCAGCCGATCCACGGCGTGCGCCGCCGGTGCCGGGATGATTTGCCTGATCGCAGCGCTACCCTCCCTCGCCGCGCCGGCTGATACGAGTGCGTTGACGGAAATAGTCGTCACGGCAAACAAACTCAGCAACCAGCGGGTGCTCGACCTTCCGGAATCGATTCAAGCCATCTCTGGCGACGCCCTGCAGAGTGCGGGCGTGTCGCAGTTCATGGACATCGCCGGCCAGATACCGGGCCTCGCCGTTCAAGATCTCGGACCTGGCGACAAGAAGTATGTGATCCGCGGCATCTACTCTGCCGGCGCCTCGACGACGGGCATTTATTACGGTGAAGCCTCCATCAGCGGCTCGAATGCCAGCGACGGCGGCGGTTTTCAATCCGACGTGCGCCTCTATGACCTCGATCACGTCGAAGTGCTGCGCGGGCCCCAGGGAACTCTGTACGGCGCAAGCTCGATGAGCGGCACCATCCGCTTCATCCCCAAAGCGCCGGATTTGAACGAGGCGAGCGGCTATCTGACCGTCGAAGGTTCGGGCACGGTTCACGGTGGCGCCAATGACAATGTCAACGGCATGGCCAACCTGCCCCTCATCGACGGCAAGCTCGCGCTGCGCCTCGTCGGCTGGCAGGTCAACGACAGCGGCTTCATCAACCAATATCGCGTCGGGACCGTCCCCGAAATCCGCGGCATCAACAATGACGATGTCACCGGCGGCCGCGCGACTCTGCGCTGGCAGGTGGCGGACAACCTCTGGATCGATTTGAATTACACGGGTCAGACCGAGACCTCGGACGGCTCTCCCCGCTACACGCCCGCCGGCATCACTGCCTGGGGCGGCGCGGCGGGTTCACCGCCTGCCTCCTCGGCCAGCTTAGGCATACCCCCTGCGCAAGGCTGCGATCTATGCAACACCGACGTGACGCGCAGCCCATGGCGCGACGATCTGAAAATCTTCGGTATGACGGCCTCATACAAGACCGGGATCGGCACCCTGACCGGCACCACCAACCAATTCAACCGCAAACTCCTGTTCTCCTTCGACTCGACGCCGATTCTCGTCTCCTTCGGTGTTCCCGTTCCCGCTGAAACCATGGAGCCCACGACTCGCGACGTCAATTCGAGCGAAATCCGCTTTGCCAGCGATCTCGATTCGCCGGTCAATTTTGTCGTCGGCGCCTACCGTGAACATGAAGTCTACGATCAGGCGGTCAACGTCGTCACGACGGACGCACTGGGGCAGCCGGACGGTCCCTTCAGCACCGCGAATTCCGACGATGCCTTGAACTTTCCGCTGACGGGACACACCTTTTTCGGCTCGACCGATCACCGTGAGACCACTTCGTACGCCGGCTTCGGCGAGGCGACGTGGAAAGTGACGCCGGCGTTGACCGTCATTGCCGGCCTGCGCTATTTCACGGAAAGTCTGAACGGGTTTCAGGTTCAGACCCATCCCTTCGGCGGCTTCCCGGCGGGCCCGACGCTTGCGCCGGTGGACGACCCATCGCAGAAATTCAACAAGCTGACCTACAAGGCGAACGTCAGCTACAAATTCGACGAGGCCGTTCTTCTGTACGCCACGATATCGACCGGCTTCCGCAGCGGCGGTCTGAATCCGCGCCAGGAGCCGTTCGAACCCATCCCCGCGTCCTTCTCGCCCGACTCGCTCACGAATTATGAGCTCGGCGCCAAGGGGCGGCTGTTCGACGGCCTGCTCGATTATCAGACGGATGTCTATGTGATCGATTGGAAGAACATCCAGGTCGGCGAGACAACGGCGGACAACGCCTTCCCGTACATCGGCAACGCCGGCCAGGCGAAGGTCAAGGGCGTCGAGTTCGAGTTCACGCTGCACCCCATCGAGCATCTGACAGCCTCACTCGCCGGATCCTATCAGGATGCCTACCTGACCGAAGGCGCGACCCTTGAGCAGAAGCTCGTGAACCCGACCCTGGGTCTTACGGGGGAAACCATCCCCAACGTTCCGAAAGTGCAGTTGAACTTCGGCTTGAATTACACCCACCCGCTCACTGCCCGCTGGAACGGCCTGGCCGCGACCGACATCAGCTACCGCGACAAGATTGACTCCTACTTTGAGTCGAACACGTTTAACATTCCGCTGGCCTCCTACACACTCGTCAACCTACGTGCGGGCGTGTCGGACAATCTCTGGAGCGTGACCGCCTTTGTCCGTAATCTCGCCGACAAGCGCGCCGAAGTGTCCGTGATCAACACGAGTCAAGATCCTTACGGCCTCCTGACAGTGCGCCCGCGCACGATCGGCGTGACCGTCAACCGGAAATTCTGAGCATGAACGCCACGCACGGTGCCCGTCCGATCAGGCTGGACTCATAGATGCCGGCGCCACGCCGGATCTTCCTGGCTCAATCCGCCGCGGCCCTGATCGGCGGACTCAGTGCGCGGCTTGCGCGGCCGAGCGCCGTCGGACTGGCCCCTGCCCCGGTCTCGGACCCGGCAACGGAAGCCGCCGAGCGCCACGCCTTCGCGAAAAACGCCCAAGAGATCGCCGGCGCCCCCACATTAAGCTTCATTCCCACGCACGAAGAACTCGTATACACGTTCGGAGGCGCGGCCGCCCGCCACCACATCGCCTCAGGCACTCGCATCATCACGTGGACCGAAGACTGCTTCGACGGCCGGATCAAGACCAAAGCCGATTTGATATCCACATCGTTACAGCCCGGCCATGACAATCCCCAAACTGGGCCCTTCCACGTCGATGGCGCCGAGCACGGCGACACCATCGCCGTGAAAATCCTGCGGCTCGAACCCGCCCGATCGTACGCCGTGTCGGCATTCAGCCCTGGTTTTGGCGCGCTCGTCGGCAATGACCAGACCGCCATGCTCGGCACCGAGCTGCCGGAGGCCACGTGGCGCTATGAGTTGGATCCCGTCCGCAAGATGGCGCGCACTAGTTCAGGCGACGGCAAGCATTGGTGGGAGGTGCCGTCGGCGCCATTCCTCGGCTGCCTCGGCGTCGCGCCGGCGGACGGCGAGGTACGTTCCACCACCGTGCCTGGCGCATTCGGCGGCAACATGGACTGCCCTGAAGTCCGCGCGGGAAACACGATCTACATCGGCGTCAATGTGCCGGGCGCGCTGGTGTCATTCGGCGACGGCCACTATGCCATGGGCGACGGCGAGATCATCGGCGGCGCCATCGAAGGCGCAATGAACGTCGATCTGACCGTGACCCTCGTTAAAGGGATCGCGACGCCCGTGCCGCGCATCGAAAACGACACCCAAGTCATGTTCGTCGGTTTCGGCCGGCCGCTCGAGGACGCCGCTCGCGTTGCGTTCAAAGCCATGATTGGCTGGGTTCAGGCCGCGTCCGGCCTGTCCGAGGTCGATGCTTACCAGTTCGTGTCTCAAAACGCGAAGGCACCCATTATCCAGATGGTCGATCCCGAATATACGGTGCTCGTGAAACTGGACAAGGGCCGCCTGCCTCGGCTGCGCTGACGAAAAGGGCGGCAAACCCCACCCTTTGGCATCGTATCTTGACTGGGGAACAGTCGGTGAGCGCACCGGTCTCGAGCAATTTTCGATTCGTCAATCTGCCGTGATCGCTCCGAACACTCCTGTGGTCTTGCATTGTAAGTGACGAAGATTGCCGGCCCGATGGCCTGAATGCCGGCCGGTGTATAAGTCACAGGTGGCTTCGGTTCTTAGGACAGATTTCTCATCGGGCTAAGTGGATCTGCAGCGTGGTTGATAATCTCTTCTGTGTGCCTTTTCGTCAATTGCTCCTACGTAACGCATTCTGCCCCGCTGCTCGGCGGCAGAAGCTCTGCTGATCGTGCATCAGTGACGTCGATCATGCTGCGAGTCTGCACTGTGTGCAGCCGTAGTAAACATCGTCCGGTGTCCTGTAGTCCAATGCTTGGTGGATGCGCCGCGCGTTGTAAAAGTTGAAGTACTTAGATAAGCCTCGTCGCAGCAGCGTTCCGGTCTCGTACGCGTGCAGGTAAACATTTTCGTACTTGACGCTGCGCTACAGACGTTCGATAAAAACGTTGTCGATCCATCGACCCTTGCCGTCCATACTGATTTTCACTCCGGCTGTCTTGAGCGTATCGATCCATTCCCCACAAGTAAATTGAGATCCCTGGTCCGTGTTGAAAATCTCCGGCTTCCCGTATTTTCCCAGCGCCTCCTGCAACGCCTCGACGCAGAAGTCCGGCGTCATCGTGTTCGACACCCGCCAGGCGAGCGTCTTGCGGCTACCAACGTCGATAATGGCCACCAGATACTGAAACCCATGTGCCATCGGCAAATACGTCAGATCCGCTGCCCAGACGTGGTTAGGCCGCTCGATCTTCAGTCCCGTGAGCAGATAAGGATAAATCGCGGATAACGGCGTTGGGATGCTCGTGCGCGGTTTTCGGTAAATCGTCTCCATGCCCATCCGCCGCATCAGCGTCCTCACATGCCGGCGGCCGACCTCATGTCCTTGGTTCTGCAGCTCTCGGGTCAGCTTGCGAGCGCCGTAGAACGGCCATTTCAGGTGCAACTCATCCAAAAGCCGCATCAGCTTCAAGTCCCGCTCGGGTAAGTCCCGCGCAACGTAGTACACGCTCGAACGACTCAGATTCAGCAGCTGCGCCTGGCGCTTCACCGGCATCTCACCATCCCGATCAATCATCGCTTTGCGCTCAGGCCGGGGAATTTCCCGAGCGCGCCTTCTAAGACAATATGGTCTTTCCTGATATTGTCGGGAGACCTATTGAGGAGGATCCATCATGCGAGCAAATATCAAAGCGTTTGTTGGGTTGGATGTGCACAAAGACTCGATCGCAATCGCGTACGCTGATGCGGATTTTAGCGTGCCACCGCGATTTCTAGGAACGATTGGCTACAGCGTGATCTCTCTCACCAAAGCACTTTCGAAGATTGGCAAGCCGGAGGAACTGAGCGTATGTCACGAAGCCGGTCCGTGTGGCTACGGTTTGGTGAGATCTCTACGGCAGAAGGGCTACGCAACCGAGGTGATCGCGCCATCGCGAGTCGCGCGGCAGCCAGCTGATCGAATCAAAACGGATCGTCGGGACGCCTTG
>JAYTXS010000162.1:0-5503 GCA_043742845.1 Gammaproteobacteria bacterium | reverse complement strand
GTGGCGGATAAGCGGGGCGGCGGCGGGCAACATGTCACGCTATCGAACATCGGAGATCTGTCGATCGAAACCGATGAGGGAATACTGGCACTGGACGAGGCCATGCAGCGCCTGTCGACCCAGATGCCGCGGCTGGCGGCTACGGTGAACAGGACACGGCCCGCGCACTGGGCGTCTCGCTGCGTACCGTGCAACGCGATTGGTTGAAGGCACGCGCCTGGCTGTACCGGGAACTCGGCGGAACAGTTGTATGATCGCGGCCCTGCCGATGCGCGTGATGCCGGGTTTCGGTCTATATTATCGGCCAAAGCGGCTGACCCCAGCTTAAGGAGATTGAGAATCGTGAGTCTATTCGGCAAGCCCACTGATTTAAATCGTCAATTCATTGCGCGACCTGACGCGGCCAAGGAAGACATTCTCTATAAATGGCCGGATATGACCATCCGTAAATTCACGCAGGTCACGGTGCAGCCGGACGAAACTGCAATTTTTTTCCGGGAAGGCAAGGTGGCCGGAACCCTGCCCCAGGGGCGTTCAACGCTGGACGGCGCGCTGATCCCTTTCCTCGGCGACATCGTCGATTGGGCGAGCGGCGGCAACATGTACCGCGCCGAACTGTACTTCGTCGGCACGCGCGAGTTCGTCAGCCTGCCTTTCGGCGGCCCGATCGACAACATCGAAGATCCGGAGACGGGATTGGCGGTGGGCCTGCGAGTCTTTGGTGAGTACGCTTTGTCGGTGAGCGATCCGTCCGCAATGATTTTGAAACTGGTGGGAACACGGCAAGCCTCGAATGAGCTCATCACCGATTGGGCACGTGAACAAATTCTCAAGGCGTTGCGGACCGGCGTGGTGCGCAAGCTCACCGCCGAGAAATGGCCGGTATTGGGTATCGCAGGCCGCACGGCAGACATAGAGGCGGCGCTGCTGGCTGACGTCCAGGAGCCCTTGGCGCCGTATGGCCTGAAGATCACGCGCCTGGGCAACGTTACCATCAGCCTCACTCCCGAAGATGAGCAAACGCTCAAGGGGCTGCGCAAGGACACCGCCTATACACGCCTCGCGGGCGGCTTTCGTGAATACGGTGTGGGTGCCGCATTGAAGGGCATCGGCGAAGGTGCAGCGGCCGGCGGTGGCGGCGGAACTGCCGCGTTGGGTGTAGGCATGGGCCTCGGCGGAATCGTCGCCGGGCTCGGCGTTGCCTCGCCCGGCGCAGGAACGGGTACGGGGCTGGGACCGCAGCCTGTGCCCGGACCTCCACCGACGGCAGGCGGCAGCGCGGTGGCGTGCGCAACTTGTCACGCACCGAATTCGCCGGCGGCTAAATTTTGTTCCAGCTGCGGCACGACAATGGCTCCGCCCAAGGCAACCCACTGCACGCAGTGTGGTGCCGAGACGGCGCCGGGTGCCAAGTTCTGCGCCGGCTGCGGCGCCGCACTCACTTGAAGACTGCGCCGTCGGCGCGTGGCGCAGCGGTGGCCAGCGTGGCGGCGGTGGCTCTGGGCGGCGCGGGCAGTGCACTGGGCCGCGCCGGCGGCGGAAGTCATTCGGGATCCAGCCACAGTTCGAGCAGCGGGAGTTCCTCGGGTTCCTATTCCGGAGGCAGCGGGGGCTCGCTGGGCGGGATCATCGCCCTCATCGTCATCGGGCTGATCGTTTACATGATCTACCGGCGCTTCACTCGTGGTTCGCCGACGGGAAAGGCGGGGTCTGCGACCGCTGCGAACCCCGCCGCACAGGCGGCGCTCAGCACCCTGACGGACGGCAACCCTGCGGCACGGGCGGCGCTCGCCGCTCTGGGCACAGCGCTGGGCGCGTCGGTCGCGGGGCGGATCGCGGCGGGTGCGGCCGCTCCGGGCTCAACCCCCACGAATTTACCCACCGCGATCGACACTATCCGCGCACAGGATCAGGGCTTCGAACTGGAGACATTTCTGCAGCGCGCGGAAATGACTTTCTTCCTGGTGAAGCGCGGCATTCAGCAAAACGATGCTGCCGCCATTCGACCGTACGTCAACGACCCGGTGTTCGCCGCAGTGTCGGGCACCATTGGGCAGGCCAAGGCGCAGCATCATCATGCCCGGTTGGAGAGCCTCAATGTGCGCGCTTTGCATCTGCAGAGCGCCGACTGCAACGATCAAGGTCAGCGCATTCAGATTCACTTCGACCTGGTGTATCGCGCAAAAATGTTCGATGACTCAAGTCGCGTGCTGACGGACGAAGGTGAGGATGGTCGGCACGGCGAACTCTGGACCTTTGTCCGAGGCGCGGCGGCGCGCACCCCGGTCGGCGGAGGAGTGACGGCGTCGCGTTGTCCGGCGTGCGGTGCGGAGCTGCGCTTGAACCTCGACGGCACCTGCACTCACTGCCGAGCCAGCGTCACTAACGGCACGGTCGACTGGGTGGTAGCCGACGTGCAGAGCGCTCCCTTCGTGGGATACTCCGGCGATTCGTCGTTCGCGGTCGCGGCGCCGACAATTGCCGAAGGGGTCGCGACCCTGTGCGCTGCCGACCAGAATTTTTCACTCCAGGCCTTTCAGGGCAGAGCAAAAGCGGCTTTCCTCGCGCTGCAAGATGCATGGTGCAAGCAAAACTTGGATGCCGGACGCGCGTTCTTGAGTCCCGGCGCCTATTTTGCGTGGGCCGCGCAACTCGAGACGCTGGCCGCGGAGCAGCGGCGCAATGTGATGGAGAACATCGAAGTTCGTGCCGTCGAGCCCTTGCAGATCGTGCACGGCCGGGTATTCGATGACTTGACGGTTCGCATTACCGCGGCCGCGGCGGATTACGAGGTGGACCCGGCAGGCAAGATCGTGTTCGGCGACCGTACGGTGCGCCCATTCTCCGAGGACTGGACCTTCCAGCGGTCCGTGGGAGTTGCCACACTGAATAAGCCCGGCACGCTTGAGAACACCTGTCCGAGCTGCGGCGCGCCCGTGTCGTTGAATCAAATCGGGGAATGCCGCTACTGCAAGGCAGCGGTCACCAGCGGCAAGTTCGACTGGGTGGTGTCGCATAACGAACAAGACGAGGTGACGGGCAACGGCAGCGGCGGGGGCAATCCGGGCGCGGATCTCGCCCTACAAATCGGCGGCGCCATCGTCGGAGGGTTGCTCGGCAGCCTGCTGTCGGGCAATTCGGGCAGCGGCAATAACTCGAGCGGCTGGAAGTGAACGATGAGAACGCCCGCTACCGGCGCGCGCTGCGCGGCGCCGTGGAAACGGCGCTCGCTAAAAGCGCTTACGTGATGCCGGCGGACGGCGGCGGCGGCACCCGCGCCAAGTAGCCCTTTCGAGTGCGTCGACTATAATGGCCGCTCGATTCGGGTGAACGGCAGTGGTTCCAAGGAGACGGCATGGCGCACGTTACGGTCATTAGCGAATATCATTACGCTCAGCAAATCGCCTCAGGCCATCACCGATTGACCTCGGATGAGCCGCTCGAACGAGGCGGCGGCGATTCAGGCTCTACGCCTCATGAGCTGCTGCTGGCAAGCCTTGGCGCCTGCACCTCGATCACTCTGCGAATGTATGCGGGCCGCAAAGGCTGGGAACTCGGCAAGATCACCGTCGGCCTGCGCTACACCACGGATGCTGAGGGCAAAGGGCATATCGATCGACGCCTGTCATTCTCCAAGCCGCTGACCACCGAACAGACGCATCGCCTGCTGGAGATCGCGGGTAAGACGCCGGTCACGCGCAACTTGATGGCGGGGGTGAAAATCGATACCTCGGTCATGCAGCCGCAGTGAAAAGGACGCCAAGACGCAGCCGTAATGCGGTGACCATGCACGAGGTTGCGAAACATGTGGGCGTATCGCCCATGACGGTGTCGCGCGTCATCAGCGGCGACGCCAACGTCAGAGCGGAGACTCTGCAGCGCGTACAAGAGGGCATCAAGGAACTGGGGTACACACCGAATGTGGCGGCGCGCAATTTGGCGAAGGCGGCAACGGTGCACATCGGCCTGCTGTACAACAACCCCAGCGCTGCTTATCTCAACGAACTGCTGGTCGGCGTTTTGGAGCAGAGCAGCCATGCGGGCTGCCAAATTGTTCTTGAGAAATGCGGCGCTCGCAACGAACGAGCGGCGATCGAGCGGCTGCTTCGCGACGGCGTCGGCGGCGTCATTCTGCCGCCGCCGCTGTCGGATTCAAAGGCGGCGTTGGCGGCATTGCGCGCCGCGCGCATTCCTTTCATCGCGGTGGCGACGGGCAGGCCGGAAGCGGCAGGGCTGTCGGTGCGCATCAATGATTTCGAAGCCGCGGCAGCCATGACGCGCTACTTGTTATCTCTGGGCCATCGAGCCATCGGCTTCATCGTCGGCGCTCCCAATCAGACGGCCAGCGTACAACGCCAGGCCGGCTTTGCTGCGGCGCTAAATGAGGCTCGCTTGCCGGTGCACTCCGAGTGGGTGAAGCAGGGATCGTTTACGTATCGTTCGGGACTGGCAGCGGCCGAGCAAATCCTGAATTCCGCGCATAGGCCCACGGCGATATTCGCCAGCAACGACGACATGGCTGCGGCAGCCATTGCCGTTGCCCATCGAGTGGGGCTGGACGTTCCCAAAAACCTGACCGTCGTCGGCTTCGATGATACCCCGCTGGCGACGACCATCTGGCCGGCGCTGACCACGGTGCGTCAGCCGGTGGCCGCGATGGCAAAAAAAGCCGTCGAACTGTTGCTTGAAGAAATTCGCTTGCGCCGACTCGGCGAGACTCTGGAGCCGCTGCTGCACTTCATGAATTTTACATTGGCCAAACGCGAGTCTTCGGCCGCAATTTGACGCGCCGTACGCGGCTTTCGGCCAATTGTCGCCGGCGCAGTGATAGCGCTAACATAGGGCTCGCTGGCTGGATAAGAGCCTGTACTTCATCGATCCGCAGCATCTGTCGGAAACCGCGCGCAGCAGCCTGTCGGGGTGGACCATCTCGAGCACGCTGTTCGGCTGTATCATCGGCGCGATCGTCGCCGGTTGGGTATCGAACGCCATCGGACGTAAGGGCGGGATGATGGTCGCCGGCGTACTGTTCCTGATCTCCGCGGCCGGCTCGGCCTACCCGGAGTTGGGCTTGGGTCCCATTGGAGGAATGGGTCCGAAAGCACTCACACCTTTTATCTGGTATCGAATTCTTTGCGGCGTCGGCGTCGGCATAGCCTCCATGCTCTCGCCGCTTTATATTGCAGAGATTGCGCCCAGCCAGATTCGCGGCCGGCTGGTGTCCTTCAATCAGCTGTCCATCGTGGGCGGTATTCTGCTGGTGTACTTCGTTAACTGGGCGATTGCGTCGCAGGGCGATGAGACCTGGATCAGGACGACCGGCTGGCGCCTCATGCTCGTCTCTGAGGCCGTTCCTGCCGTGTTGTTCTTGGCGCTTCTAACGCTGGTGCCTGACACGCCGCGTTGGTTTGTGATGAAGGGGCGCAGCGACAAAGCGTTGGCGGTGCTCACGCGGTTGGTGGGCGAAGCGCAAGCGCGTGTGACCATCAAGGAAATCGAGAGC
>JAYTXS010000161.1:0-12953 GCA_043742845.1 Gammaproteobacteria bacterium | reverse complement strand
AGGAGCAAGGCAACAATGACGCTTAGCCGTATCAACACCCGTAGGCCAAATGGCCACAACGACGGCCGTGCGGGGGGCCGCACTTTACTGCGCTACGCGCCACTCGCTTCGGCTATCTCGGCAATTATTGCCGGTGTGCCCGTCGCGTACGCCGCGGCGGATTCCGAGGGCGCTCTGGACGAGATCGTGGTGACCGCGCAGAAACGATCGGAAAATCTGCAGAACGTACCCATCAGCATCTCCGTGTTCGACGCCACGAAGATCGACCAGCTGCACGTCGAGAACCTCGACGATTACGTGAAGTACTCGCCCGGGATCGCCTATGTGCGTGGCGAAGGACAGGGTGGGAACGGCCAACCCGGCAGTTCACATATCTATATGCGCGGCGTGGTCAGCGGCGGGACGAACCATTCCGGTTCCCAGCCCAGCGTCGGCACCTACCTGGATGAGCAGCCGGTGACGACCATCGACGGCACCGTCGATATTCATATCTATGACATTCAGCGCATCGAAGTGTTGGAAGGGCCTCAGGGCACTCTCTATGGCGCGAGTTCCCAGGCCGGAACGGTGCGCATCATCAGCAACAAACCGGATCCCACTAAATTCGAGGCCGGCTACCAGGTGGGCGCAAACCACGTCCAACACGGCGGCTTTGGCTATGAGGTGGATGGTTTCGTCAATCTGCCGTTGTCGCCTATCGCGGCGGTGCGTCTGGTCGGTTGGAAAGAGCATGACGGCGGCTTCATCGACAATGTGGCGGGTACCAATGCCGCTGCCGGCATCATCGACGGCGTGCGGACATTTCCGACGTGGAGTTCCAACCCGGGCAATGACGGCTCGATCGGCAAGGGTTCGATCAGCAACGCGGCCTATGTCAAGAACAACTACAACCAGGTGAACACCGAGGGCGGACGTGCGGCCCTCAAACTCGACTTGGGCGATTGGGCGATTACGCCGAGCGTCATGGGTCAAAGGGTCACCTCGGAAGGCTTTTTCGGTTACGACCCGGCAGTAGGGGACCTGCAGGTCGCCCATTTCGGTCCGGAAAGTTCTGATGATTCGTGGACTCAGGGCGCACTGACCATCGAAGGCAAGGTCAGCAATTTCGACATCGTGTATGCCGGCGCTTTCATGAAGCGCAATGTGCACTCCATCGCGGACTATAGCGATTACTCCTATTTCTACGACAAGGTAGATGGATACGGAGCGAGTTGGACCGGCAGCAACAAGCTTCCCATCATGCCTCAGGAGTTGGTGGTCGAGAACAGCGCATTCGAGAAGTTCAGCCATGAAGTGCGGGTGTCCACACCCCAGGATTTGCCGGTGCGCGCAACCGCCGGTGTGTTCGTGGAACGCCAGCTGCATCGCATTTCCGAAGATTACGTGATGCCCGGCTACAACTTTTCCAATCCCCTCGGAGGCAATGCGGATGGGTTCGATCCGGCTCTGTCGATTCCGGGACACCCCAATACCATCTGGCTCACGGACGAAACCCGCGTCGATAGAGACAAAGCGATCTTCGCGCAGGTTACCTGGGACATTACGGATCACTGGGAACTGAGCGGCGGCGAAAGATATTTCAAGAGCGACAATACTCTCGAAGGCTTCTATGGTTATTCGAAGGCGTTTTCATCATCCGGTTCGGGCGAGTCCAAGTGCTTCGCACCGGCGGTAACGGTGGGCGCGCCCTGTCAAAACCTAGGCAACCGCGGCGTCGATAAGGGCCATGTACCCAAGGTCAATCTGACGTACAAGATCGACAAGGATAAAATGGTTTATTTGACGTGGTCGCAAGGCTTCCGACCGGGCGGCGTGAATCGTACGGCGCAGGCCGGCATCGGACCTTACCAGGCGGATTTCTTGACAAATTACGAATTCGGTTGGAAGACGCAATGGTTCGACCGTCACTTACGATGGAACGGCGCCGTGTTCGAAGAGGATTGGAAAAACTTCCAATTTTCCTTCTTGGGCCTGAACAGCGTGACCATCATTCAGAATGCCGGCAATGCGCGCATCCGGGGTGTGGAGACCGAACTTGAGTTCGCAGCGACGTCTAATTTGACGTTGTCGACGGCTTTCACGTTCCTAGATACGCGGCTTAAGAACAATTACTGCGGTGAAACGGATCCGGCAACCGGGCAACCGGCCACGTCGAATCCCTGCCCGATAGGCGAGGGTGGCGCTGCGCCGTACACGCCGTTGGCGCCGTCCGGAGCGAACCTTCCCGTGTCGCCGAAGTTCAAAGGCAATGTCGTTGCGCGCTACACCCTGAATCCGATCAAGGATTGGACGCCCAATGTTCAAGCGGCATTCGTCTATCAGACGCAGGTCGCTCCGGCCTTGAAGACTCAGGATGCGGATCTCATCGGCATGCAGCCGGCGTATGGGATGGTCGATGTCTCGGCAGGTGTCGAGAAGAATGGGATGAACATTCAGTTCATCATCGACAACCTGACCGACAAGCGCGGGCAGTTGTCCCGCTTCGAGCAGTGTACGGTGAGCGTCTGCACGCAGCCTTACGCCATCCCGGTGCAGCCGCGGACGGTGGGCATCAAGTTCGGGCAGAAATTCTAAGATCGTAGAAACCTGCCGGCGGGCTCATCACCCGCCGGCTTTTTTTTTGGTGCGCCCGGCAGGGCGCACTCTTGAAATGATCGCGGACGGCCCGCGAGCCGAAAGCGAGTATTGCCATGTCGAGGAATAAAATCACGCGAGTTGTTTGCCTGACGGGCGTGCTGCTGACGGCGCTGAGTTTGAGCGCGTGGGCGCAGGCCGAGCGCCTGCCGGTCCTTAAGCAAATCGATCTTCCCCATCCTTATTATTTTCGCGAGATGTACCTGCCGCAGCTCACCAGCGGGCCGAGCAGCCTCGCCTGGTCGCCGGATTCGAAGGAACTGATCTATTCCATGGCGGGTTCGCTGTGGCGGCAGAAAATCGGCAGCGGCATTGCACAACAGCTGACGACGGCGTCGTATGACTACCAGCCGGATTGGTCGCCGGACGGGCGTTGGGTGATCTACAGCACGTATCGCAACGATGCCGTGGAATTATGGATATTGGACCTGGACAGTGGGTCCGCCAAACCGCTGCTGTCGAACGGCGCGGTGAATGTGGAGCCGCGATTCTCGCCCGACGGCAAGCGCATCGTTTTCGTGTCGACGCTGTTCAACAAGCGTTTTCACATTTTCACGGCGGACATCAGCGACGGCAAGCTCGAGCAAGTGCAGCGACTCACCGGCGAACACAAGAGCGAACTGCCGCGTTACTACTACAGCGTCTACGATCACGAGATCAATCCGGTGTGGAGCCGCGACGGTAAGGAGATTATTTACGTCTCCAACCGCAATCACCTCTACGGTACGGGCGGATTTTGGCGCACGCCGTCGCGCGCAGCCGCGGGCGAGGACCTTGCCGCGGGCACCGCGGCGCATGAAATTCATTACGAAGAAACCAATTGGAAGGCACGCCCCGATGTGTCTCCCGATGGCTCGCGTGTGGTATTCAGTTCCTATCTGGGCCGCTCGTGGAATAACCTATGGGTGATGCCGGCGGCGGGCGGAGATGCTTTTCCGATCGCTTACGGCGACTGGGACCAAACCTATCCGCGCTGGTCGCCGGACGGCACGCAAGTGGCCTTCATATCCAATCAAAACTCCAACACTGAAATCGCCGTTAAACGGATTCCAGGTGGGGTGGCCGAGACGCTTGCGATCGGCGAGCGGCACTATCTGGCACCCATGGCGCGCCTGCATATCGACATTCGCGACTCGAACGGTGTCGCCAGGTCCGCGCGAGTCAGCGTCACCGATGCGAGCGGGCGGTTCTACGCGCCGGCTAACGCGTGGATCAGCGCGGATGATTCCTTCGATCGGCACGAGCGTCAGGCTGAGGCACATTATTTTCACGCCACGGGCGAGGCGTGGATTGATGTACCGGTGGGTGCCGTGAACGTGGACATTCTGCACGGCTTCGAGCGCAAGTTCGAGCAGAGCCATCTGACCGCAACGGCGGGTCAGGCGGCTGAACTGAAGGTCAATCTAGATGAAGGCACCTTTACCGTCCCGGATGCCGGGCGCTGGGTGAGCGCCGACGTTCACGTGCACATGAATTACGGGGGGGAGTATCGCAATACGCCGACGCATCTGGTGATGCAGGCGCAGGCCGAAAATCTGGGCATCGTGAACTCGCTGATCGTGAACAAAGAGCAGCGCTTTCCGGATATCGCCTACGACGGTAAACAACAGGATGCGGCGTCGTTGCCCGATGCATTGGTCGTTCACGGTCAGGAATATCACACCAGCTACTGGGGGCATCTAGGGTTGCTGGACATCTCGGGCGGCGTGATTTTGCCCGGGTACGTAGGTTATCCGAATACGGCGGCGTCCAGCTTGTATCCGATGAACGCGGATGTGGCGCGGATTGCGCACTCCCGCGGCGCGTTGGTCGGCTATGTGCATCCCTTCGATGAATATCCGGAACCGATCGCGAAGCCGCATGAGGCATTGACGGTCGAACTGCCGGTGGATGTGGCGCTGGGCCAGGTCGATTATATGGAGATTATGGGCTTCAGCGATCATCGTTCCACCGCGCGTGTCTGGTATCAATTGCTGAATCTGGGATTTCGCATCCCGGCGGCCGGTGGCACGGACGCCATGGCGAATTACTCATCGCTGCGCGGACCCGTGGGCATGAACCGGGTTTTTGCGCGAGTAGCCGACGGGCAGGTGACGCCGGCGGGATGGATGGCGTCTCTCAAGGGCGGACGCACCTTCGCCACCAATGGGCCCCTGCTCGGACTCACTGTGGGTGGTGCGCAAGTCGGCGATGAATTGAAATTCGATGCCGCGCAGGCGCGGGTGAGATTTTCGGTGCGATTGCGCTCCATCGTTGCGGTGGATCATTTAGAGCTGGTGTGCAACGGCCAGGTGGTGAAGTCGTTCATCGCCGGCCGCGCCTCACTTGATCATGGCGATTTCAGCGGTGAGATCGCGCTCAAGGACAGCGGCTGGTGTGTCGCGCGGGCGTCGACCGATGCGGGACGTTATCCCGTGCTGGATACGTATGTGTATGCGACCACCAGTCCGGTGTACGTGAGCATTGCGGGACGGCGGCCGCATTCGCCGCAGGATGCGCGGTATTTCGCGGCCTGGATCGATCGCATGACAGAGACCACGACGGCGTATCCCGACTGGAACAACGCGGTCGAGAAGCGCGGCGTACTGGAGAAGTTGGCGCAGGCCAGGGCGGTATTCGCCGGGCTGGAATAATAATCCAGGGTGCTCAGACGTGTTTGGTCGGCTCGCTGTGCGCGGCGGCCCGACGGCGCAGAACTACCAACGACAGTAGCAAGGCGAGCATCGCGCTGCCGGCGAGCAGTGCGAGCGTGCCATCATAATTGCCGGTGAGATCGAAGACGCGGCCCGCCGCAGGCCCCGCCAGCAACAGCGTCAGAATCTCGCAGAAGTACCAGGCGCTATAGCTGTACGCGACGCTCACCGTGGGGAAACGACGGCGCAGCAGGGCGACGAAATACACATCGCTGCCGCCGATGGTAATGCCAAAACACACGGCGTAACTCACCAACGCTCCCGCCGAGTGGACTCTGGCCACCCACAGCAAGGACAGCGCCCCGGCCAGCAGCAGCACGTGCATGGCGATGCCCACGGATCGCACTGAGAAGCGATCGAGAAGCCATCCGCCCAGCATCCCGCCCAACGCTGCGAATCCGGCGGTCGATCCCAAGACCCAGGATGACATCCGCGGACTGAAGCCGGCGCCCTCGACTATCGATGCTTCATGGGTGAGCAAGCCGCCGTAGGTGGCGTAAAAAAACAGCGTGCTGAGGGCGATCATCCAGAACGTCGCGGACCCGAGAAGATCGCCGAGGCGCCCGGCCGGATATGCTGTCGCGGCCGCGTTCGACGCTGACATCAGCGCTGCGCCAGCCGCGGTTGCGCCTGGCGCAGGGGCGCCCTGCGCAACGCTGTCCGAAGCAACGGCGGGGAGAGGATCGCCGTCGAGGCCAAGGCCGAATTCGCGCGGCGAGCGGGGACCCTTCGTGATTAACGTCGGCACCAGTCCAATGGTCACGAGACCGGCAGCAATCGCGAGACACGCGACACGCCAGCCGTAGTGAACGATGATAAAGCCGGTGATGGGCGCGAGCACCATGCCACCCACATGCCATCCTGCCCAAACAACGCCCAGGGCCAGCGAATAGTGCCGGGAGAACCAACGCGACACGGCGTACGGCAGAGTAACGGCGAACATCACCTTACCGACGCCCATGGCTGCGCGCAGCAAGTACATTTCACGAAAGCTCGACACCGTCGATAGCAACGCGACGCATACCGCTTCGATGAGGATGCCGGCGATCAGCAGGCGGGTTGCTCCGAAGCGTTTTATCGCAGCGCCGCCGAACAGAATCAGCGGCGCGCTCAGCCAAAACGCGGTCACCAGGCCGCTGGTCGCAGCGCGGCTCCAGTGAAATTCTTGGGTGAGGGGTGGAACCAGCAGCACGAAGCAGTACAGACCGCCGCCATAGACCATGAAGCCGGCCAGAAAGAGTGCCGCGAGTACTTTGCGGCCGTGATAGTTGAGCATCGGGGCATCGTACCGAAGGCGGCGGCGATTGTTTGGGTCATCCGCCCACGCCGTGCGATCATCGGTGACCGCGGGGCGCAGAACTTAAACGGGTGGACGCGAACATGAGCGAGTTTCCAGCGGCGCAAGTGCTGCGAGTGAACGGCGATCGCCTGTGGTCGCGGCTGATGCAAATGGCGGAAATCGGCGCCACGGCGCACGGCGGCTGCAATCGGCAGGCGTTGACCGACGAGGACATGGCGGGACGCAGGCTGCTAGCGCAATGGGCTGAAGCCGCGGGTTGCCGTGTACGGGTCGATGCGATCGGAAACATGTTCGTGCGGCGCGCCGGCACCGACGACACGCTGCCCGTGGTGATGACCGGAAGTCATCTCGACACTCAACCGACGGGCGGTAAGTTCGACGGGGTGTACGGGGTGCTGGCCGGACTCGAAGTGATCGAATCCTTGAACGATCATGGGGTGACTACCGCGCATCCGATCGAGCTTTCGGTGTGGTGCAACGAGGAGGGCAGCCGCTTTCCCATGGCCATGATGGGTTCGGCGGTATGGTCCGGGCGTCTAGCGCTGGAGACGGCGTATGCCTTGACCGATCGCGCCGGTGTAAGCGTGCGCCAAGAGCTCACGCGGGCGGGGATTGCGACCGACACAGCGCTGTCGCGGCAGGCGGTCGAGGCATCATTCGAAGTGCACATCGAGCAGGGACCCGTGCTCGAGCAGAGGGCCAAAACCATCGGTGTAGTGATGGGAGTCCAGCACATGAGCCGTCATGAGGTGGTGGTGGAGGGCCAGGAGGCGCACGCCGGGCCCACCCCCATGGACATGCGGCGCGATCCCATCCGCGTACTGGCGGATGTGCTGCCGGCGCTGTACGCGGCCGCCGCGCAGCACGGCAAGGACGCGCGGCTCACGTTTGGATTCATCGAGACGCTGCCCGGATCACCCAATACCGTACCCGGACGTCTGCGCTTCACGGTGGACATTCGCCATCCCGACACGCAGCAGTACCAGGCTTTGCGCGAGGAAATGAACGGGTTGGTGCAGGCAGCACTCAAGCGGCACGGGCTCGAAGGTCAGGTCCGCTGTGTTTGGGAAGCGCCAGGAGTGACTTTCGATACTGCTTGCGTCTCGGCGGTGCGCGACGCGACTGCCACGCTCGGTTTCAATTCCCTGGAGATGGTCAGCGGCGCAGGTCACGATTCCTGCAATGTGTCCGCAGTGGTCCCCACCGCCATGCTGTTCGTTCCCTGCGCGGGGGGCTTAAGCCACAACGAGGCAGAGAGTGCGCTGCCCAGTGATTTGGCGGCGGGCGCCAATGTATTGCTGTACACCATGCTGGTGATGGCGAAGAGCTAGACGTCTGCCGCGACAAGTCCTATGTTGGAATGCGATCCCCAAGAGCCCGCCGCTCACGAATAACGACGAGGAACTTATGCGGTATCTCCCTGTTCACACGCAACCAACGACCTGCCTTGCTGCCGCCATCGCGACAGTTCTGCTCGCGGCTACAGGAGTTGGCAATGCCGCAGCGGCCGAGGTTCCCGCAGTTCCTGCCGTCACCGCCTTGCAATGCGGCCATCTCATCGATACCGCCAACGGCAAGACGCTGGGCGCGACCACGATTGTGATCGAGGGCGGACATATCAAAGAAGTCTCGAGCGGAGTCCAATCGCCGGCGGGCGCCAAGGTCATCGATCTGTCGAGCCAAACCTGCATGCCCGGACTGATCGATTCGCATACGCACTTGACCGGGGAGACCAGCCGCACCGGGTACATCGATAAGTTTCATTGGAATACCGCGGACTACGTGGTGCGCTCCACGGTATACGCACGCCGTACCTTGCTCGCGGGATTCACGACGGTGCGCAATTTGGGCGATCAGGAGAACGAATCGGTTGCGCTGCGCAATGCCATCAATTCAGGAATTATTCCGGGTCCGAGGATTTACACCGCCGGCAGGGCAATAGGCAGCACCGGCGGGCATGCCGATCCGACCAATAACTATCGCAACGATTTAATCGGGGATCCGGGTGTCCCCGATGGGATCATCAACAACGTCGAGGACGCAGTCAAAGCGGTGCGCCTGCATTACAAGCTGGGCGATGATGTGATCAAGATCATGCCCTCGGGCGGCGTGCTCGATGAGAGCACGAGCGGCGACAATGCGCAGATGACCTTGGAGGAAATCAAGGCCGTGGTGGCGACCGCCCGTGACTACGGCTTTGCGGTGGCCGCGCACGCGCACGGCGCTGAGGCGATTCGACGGGCAGTAATCGGCGGCGTCGATTCGATCGAACATGGCACCTTCATGGACGCCGATGACATGAAGCTCATGGTGGAGCATGGCACTTGGTACGTGCCCACCATCATTGCGGGCGACTTCGCGGCGCGTCAGGCCAAGATCCCAGGCTACTACCCGGCGCAAGTTGCCGCGAAGGCTGCGGCAATTGGTCCCTTGATTCAAGCCACGGCCGGGCGTGCCTATAAGGCACATGTGAAAATCGCCTTCGGCACCGACGCGGCGGTGTATCCGCACGGCCAGAACGCGCATGAATTCGAGTTGATGGTGGAGGCGGGCATGCCGCCCATGTTCACCATTCAAGCGGCAACCATCAGTGCGGCGCAATTGCTGCGGCATGACAAGGAATTGGGTACGGTAGCCGCGGGCAAACTCGCCGATGTGGTGGCGGTGCCCGGCAATCCCATCGACGACATCAGTGTCATGAAGCGCGTCAGTTTCGTGATGAAGGAGGGCGTCGTCTACAAGCTGAATTCGGTACCAGTGGATACCGCACTGTGACTTGCGCGCGAGCCGCTTGACCGCAGAAATATTCAAAGAGCTGGGAGCCAGTCGCAAGCCACTCTTCAAGCCCTATCGAATCATTTATCGCGTGATGGATACGCGGATAATCCTATAGTTCATGGTCGATGGTAGGCGCGACATGCACTCTTTGTTATCGCGCCGGCTTTTATGGAAATAATTGCTGCGCAGTCACACGAACGCAGGCAGAGACCACCGCCGCAACCGGAGGAGGTGGCGGCCTTGGTGACCTATGTGGCGAGTCCACTGTCCTCGGCGACCAATGGCGCGCCACTGCGGGTCGACGGCGGCACGATCAAGTCGGCGTTTTAGCGCGCTTGCGATTGATGGCTGCGGCGAGATCGGCGGCGGCGGCGCGAATGGCCTGCGCCGAGCCGCCGCCGGCGTAAATGATACCGCGTGAGGAGTTGATCAGCAGGCCTGCGCCCTGCGCATCGAGACCTGCGCTGAGGGTAGCATCGAGATCACCGCCCTGCGCGCCGATGCCCGGCACCAAGAACGACACCTCGGGGTGGGCGCGTCGCAGGTCGGCCATTTCGCGCGGATAAGTCGCGCCGACGACCAGCATGAGATTGCGATTCTGGTTCCAATCCCGGGCGGCGCGTTCTGCTACGCGACGATACAGCGGCATACCGTCGCTGAGCAGATCCTGGAAATCCCGGGCGCCGGGATTCGAGGTGCGGCATAAAATGATGGCTCCATGGTCTGGCCGGGCGAGAAAGGGTCTCACCGAATCTTCGCCCATGTAGGGATTTACCGTGACCGCGTCGGCGCCGTAGCGATCGAAGGCTTCGCGGGCATAGGCTTCGGCGGTATTGCCGATGTCGTTGCGCTTGGCGTCCAAAATGACGAGCGCATGAGGCGCTCGTTCGCGGATGTAGCGGATACTGGCAAGCAGTTGATCTTCGGCCCCCAATGCGCTGTAGAAGGCGATCTGGGGCTTGAACGCGGCCGCGAAGTCGGCCGTGGCATCGATGATGCGGCGATTGAAGGCATACAGCGGTAGGGTGTCCGGAAAACGGTCCTGGGCGCCCTCCAGATCCTTGGGCAGTTTCGTAGGATCCGGATCGAGGCCGACGCAAACCAGGCTGCCGCTGGCGTGTTGCGCTCGTGAGAGCCGTTCAGCAAAGGTCATGCATGCATGATAGCCAGGACCGCCCATGCTGGCGAGCGCGGGCGCGTTTACGGAGTATGCTGAGCGACTCACCGTGAGAACCGTATTGCCCAGCAAGCCTCGTACTGGCCCCCGATTGGTACTGCAGCCGGCGAGCCGTCGCGCGGCACGTCATACCAGCACCAGTGCACTCAAGCGATTCTTCGCCATTGCCGATGCCTGGGAACTCTCGCCCCTGCAGCAATGCCGCTTGCTCAAGATTCCGTCCCCGCAGGTGCTAAAGCGCTATCGCCTGGGTCAGGCGCCGCGCCTGTCGGCAACGCAGCAGGAGCGGGCTGCGTTGATCGCCAATATTCAGTACTCCCTGACCTCGGAGACCACCCCCAAGGATCGCGCCTGGGCCTGGGTGCACGCTCCGCGCGAGGCCGCTCCCTTCGAAGGCGATAGTCCGTTGTATTTCATGCTGGAAAACGGTCTGCCGGCGCTGCGGGAAGTGGCCCGCCTGTTGGTCCGCGAAAACGAACCCCGCTGAGGGACGCGCCAGCTATACTAGGGAGCTGTTCCGATGCGAATGTGGCGGAATTGGTAGACGCGCCAGACTTAGGATCTGGTGGGGTAACCCGTGCGAGTTCGAGTCTCGCCTTTCGCACCACGCGCTGGTCATCAGGATCGACACACGCTAACCCTTGAGGATTGTCATGCAAGTTTCCGTAGAGAGTACCAGTAAGTTGGAGCGCCGCATGCAGGTGCAGGTGCCCGCCGAGCGCGTCAGCAAGGAAATCGATGCGCGCCTGAAGAATTTGAGCCGCACCGCGCGCTTGAATGGTTTTCGTCCCGGCAAGGCGCCGCTGAAGGTCATTCGCCAGCAGTTTGGGATGCAGGTGCATCGCGAGGTGATCGGCGAACTGCTGCAATCGAGCTTTGCCCAGGCTGTCACTGAAAACAAGCTCTCACCGGCGGGCAACCCGCGCATCGAGCCGCAAAGCATGGATGAGGGGCAGGACCTCAAGTACGTCGCGACGTTTGAGGTATTCCCCGAGGTCAGTTTGCAGCCGTTCGATACGCTGGAGCTGGAGCGCGTGACGGCCGAAGTCACCGAGAGCGATGTCGATGCGATGATCGAGCGCCTGCGCAAGCAGCAGATGAAGTACGCGCCTGTGGAGCGCCCCGCGACCAGCGCCGACAAGGTCACCATCGATTTCCTGGGCAAGATCGACGGCACGGAGTTTGCCGGCGGCAAGGCCGACGATATCGGGATCGTGCTGGGTGAAGGGCGCATGCTCCCGCAGCTCGAGGCCGGACTCATCGGTGCCTCCTTAAGCGAGCAGCGGGATGTCACGGTGAATTTTCCCGCTGAATACCGCGCCACCGAGTTGGCCGGCAAACAGGCGATCTTCAGCACGACCATCAAAAAGGTCGAGGAGCCGAAGCTGCCCGAACTGGACGACGAATTTTGTGCCGCTTTCGGCGTCGCCGAGGGCGGAATCCCGAAGCTGCGTGAGGATGTGGCCGCGAATATGCGCCGCGAGCTCGAACAGAATTTACGCAATCGGAATAAGACGGCGGTGATGGAGAAGATTTACCAAGCCAACCCCATCGACATACCGAATTCCCTGCTGGAATCGCAGATCCGGGACATGCAAATCGAGGCCATGCGCCGTGCCGGTGCGAAGGACGTGTCGCAGGCGCCGCCGCGTGAACCGCTGGTGGAGCCCGCCCGCCGCCGCGTGGCGCTTGGACTCATTTTCAACGACGTGATCCGCCGCGAAAACCTGGTACTGGATCCGCAGCGCGCGACCGCACGACTGGACGAGATGGTGGGGGCGTACGGCGATCCCGTGGCCCTAAAACGCGCCTATCAACAGAATGCGGACGCCATGCGGCAGGTAGAAAGTCTCGCGCTTGAGGACCAGGTCGTGGATTGGATACTGGCGCATGCTAAGGTTCGCGAGACGGTGTCGAACTTCAAGGAATTAATGAATTTCGAGGCGTAGCCGATGCCCTCCTTGAAAGGCTGGTATCAGCCCTCACAGAGCTTAAGTAAGGTCATCTCAGTCGATAAGGCAGTATCCATGACGACGCGCGCACTGAATTTGGTTCCGATGGTGGTTGAGCAAACGGCTCGCGGGGAGCGCGCCTACGATATTTATTCGCGCTTGCTGAAAGAACGGGTGATTTTCATCGTAGGCCCGGTCGAGGACTACATGGCGAATTTGATCGTCGCGCAGCTGCTGTTCCTGGAATCGGAGAATCCGGAGAAGGACATCGCGCTGTACATCAATTCGCCCGGCGGCTCGGTGAGCGCGGGTCTGGCGATTTACGACACCATGCAGTTCATCAAACCGGACGTGAGCACGATTTGCGTGGGGTTGGCGGCGTCGATGGGTGCGGTGTTGCTGGCGGGCGGCGCGGCGGG
>JAYTXS010000160.1:0-13904 GCA_043742845.1 Gammaproteobacteria bacterium | reverse complement strand
GGCTATGGCAAGGCGCGCGAAGTGCCGGTCGCGATTTCGAAGGCCATGATGCAGGCCCGCAAGAGCCTGGTTGCGGTGTCCTTGAAGAACGATACCTTGTTCTATGCGGTCAAGGGCCGGCATGGAACGACCCGCGTGTACATGCAGCCGGCGGCTGATGGTACGGGCGTGATTGCGGGTGGCGGCATGCGCGCGGTGTTCGAATGCGCCGGTGTGCGCAACGTGCTGGCCAAGAGCTATGGTTCGCGCAATCCCATCAACGTGGTGCGGGCGACCATGGATGCGCTCGCGAAGCTGCGCACGCCGGACGACATCGCGGCCAAGCGCGGCAAGACCGTCGCGGAAATCGTGGGCTAAAGACATGAGCGACAAGACAATCAGAGTCACTTTGATCAAGAGCATGTTCGGGCAACTGGCCAGCATCCGCAATTCCGCGCGAGGCTTGGGGCTGCGGCGCATCGGCCACAGTGTCGTGGTTGCCGACACGCCGTCGAATCGCGGCATGATCAATGCGGCCAGCCACATGCTCAAAGTAGAGGCGGCATTGGGCGGGGTGACGAAATGAGATTGAATACGATTAAGCCGGGTGCAGGTTCCAAGCGGACACGGCTGCGCGTGGGGCGCGGCGCTTCCGCCGGCCAGGGCAAGACCTGTGGCCGCGGCGTCAAGGGACAACGCGCGCGCAAGGGCGGCTACCACAAGGTCGGCTTCGAAGGCGGTCAGATGCCGCTGCAGCGGCGCCTGCCGAAAATTGGCTTCCGCTCTGCCATGAAGGCTTCGCGCGCCGAACTCACGCTGACCGACTTGATGCGCGTCAAGGGTGCTGAAGTGACGTTGGCCGGACTGATCGATGCCAACCTGGTTCCCGAGGCGACCAAGCGCGTCAAGATCATCCTGTCCGGCACGGTCACCAAGGCCTTCGTTGTAAAAGACAAAGTTGTTACTGCGACCAAGGGCGCGAAGAGCGCGGTCGAGACGGCCGGCGGACGCTTCGAGGCTTAATAGACGCACGTGGCAACCAGCAATCCCACCGCCGCTTTAGGAGACATGACGCGCTTTGCCGAAATGCGCAAGCGTCTGTGGTTCCTGCTGGGTGCGTTGGTGGTGTATCGCATGGGCACGTTTATTCCCGTGCCGGGCATAGATGCGGCGCGCTTTGCGGCATTCTTTTCGACCCAGAACGGCACGCTGCTGGGCATGTTCAACATGTTCTCGGGTGGCGCCCTACAGCGCTTCAGCATTTTTGCCCTGAACGTCATGCCTTACATCACGGCCTCCATCATCGTGCAGATGGCGTCCATGGTTTATCCGCCCTGGAATCAGATCCGCAAGGACGGCGAATCCGGACGCCGCAAGCTGATGCAGTACACGCGCTACGGGACGGTATTTCTTGCCGCTTTTCAAGGTTTCGGCGCGGCGCTCGCGATTCAGAATTCCGGCGGCAATCTGGTACCAAATCCCGGACCGCAGTTTCTGTTGATAGCCACCGTGTCGATCACCACCGGCACCTTGTTCGTGATGTGGCTGGGCGAGCAGATCACCGAGCGCGGCATCGGCAACGGCATCACGATGATCATCGTCGCCGGCATCATCGCGGGCCTGCCGCGCGCCATCGGCAATACCTTGGAGATGGTGCGCTCGGGTGAAATGAACCCGCTGATCGTCCTGTTGATCCTGGTGGTGGTGATTCTGGTGACTCTGTTCTGCGTATTCGTCGAGCGCGCGCAGCGCAAGATCCAAGTCAACTACGCCAAGCGACAGGTGGGTCGGCGCATGATGCAGGGCCAGAGCACGCATCTGCCATTCAAGCTCAACATGGCCGGGGTAATTCCACCGATCTTCGCCTCCAGCTTGCTGGTGTTCCCGGCGACGATTGCACAGTTCTTCGGCAACAGCCCGACGCCCAATGCCATTCAGCGGGCCTTGCAAAAGATCGCCGTCGTCTTGGGCTACGGCCAGCCGTTGCACGTCCTGCTGTTCGCCTTGCTGATCATCGGTTTCGCGTTCTTCTACGTGGCGTTGGTGTACGACGCTCGGGATACGGCGGAAAACCTCAAGAAGGCCGGCGCCTTCATTCCCGGCATCCGCCCTGGCCAGCAGACCGGCGATTACCTGGACAAGGTTTTGACGCGGCTGACCCTGTGGGGCGGCCTGTACATCATGGCGGTGTGCTTATTGCCCGAAATCATCCGCATGGTGAATCCGGCCGTACCCTTCCAATTCGGCGGCACCTCTTTGTTGATCATCGTCGTCGGCGTCATGGATTTTGTCGCACAGACCCAATCGCATTTGATGTCGCACCAATATGAGGGCCTGATGAAAAAGGCCAGCCTGCGGGGCATCGGGAGTAAGAAATGAAAGTTCGTCCTTCGGTGAAGAAGATTTGCAAGAACTGCAAGGTCGTGCGGCGGCGCGGCATCGTTTACATCATTTGCTCGTCCGACGCGCGGCACAAGCAGCGGCAGGGCTAGTAAATTGATCTTTAGAGGTTTTTCTAATATACTTGCGCGCCATTTTTTACCGGCGCGGGTGGAGAACTAGATGGCGCGTATCGCCGGCATCAACATACCGATGAACAAACATGTCGTCATCGGTTTAACCCACATTTTTGGCATTGGAAACAGCCGCGCGGCGCGCATATGCGATGCAGCCGGCGTGAAGTACAGCGTCAAAGTGAAGGATCTGACGGACGCCGAAGTGGCCTCGCTTCGCTCTCAGGTCGCGAAATTCGCGGTTGAAGGCGATTTGCGGCGCGAAGTCTCGATGAATATCAAGCGCCTGATGGATTTGGGCTGCTACCGGGGTATCCGGCACCGCAAGGGGCTGCCGATGCGCGGTCAACGTACGCGCACCAATGCCCGTACCCGTAAGGGCCCGCGCAAGCAGGCCGTCAAGATGAACGCGCCGCCGGGCAAGGTGTAAGAGAAATACTATGGCCGATCAAAAGCAAGCAGGTCAGGGCGGTGGCGGAGCGCAGAGCGGGAAACCCGTGCGCAAGAAGGTTCGCAAGAACGTACTCGATGCGATTGCGCATGTACACGCGTCCTTCAACAACACCATCATCACAATCACCGATCGGCAAGGCAACACGCTCTCCTGGGCGACCTCGGGCGGCTGCGGCTTCCGGGGTTCACGCAAATCGACACCGTTTGCGGCGCAGGTTGCTGCCGAGCGGGCGGGCAATGCCGCGCAGGAGCATGGGGTGAAAAACGTCGAGGTGCGAGTGATGGGCCCAGGTCCGGGCCGCGAATCGGCCGTACGCGCGCTGAACGGCTGCGGGCTGAAGATCACCAACATTGAAGACGTGACTCCGATCCCCCATAACGGATGCCGGCCGCCGAAGAAGCGTCGCGTCTAAGTCGGTCCAAAGGTTTTAAAGGTTCGTAATGGCAAAATATACCGGTCCGAAGTGCAAGCTGTCTCGTCGCGAGGGAACCGATCTGTTCCTGAAGAGCGGCGTGAAGCCTCTCGAGTCGAAGTGCAAGCTCGAAGTGCCCCCGGGCGGCGTGAAGAGCGAGCGCAAACAGCGACTGTCCGAGTACGGATTGCAGCTGCGCGAGAAGCAGAAGCTGCGCCGCATGTACGGCGTGCTGGAGCGTCAGTTCCGCAATTACTACCAGAAGGCTGCGGGCCGTCCCGGCGCCACCGGCGAGACCTTGCTGCAATTTTTGGAATGCCGGCTGGACAACGTTGTCTATCGGATGGGTTTTGCGTCCACCCGCGCGGAGGCGCGCCAGTTAGTGAGCCATAAGGCCATTTCCGTGAACGACAAGTTGGTGAATATCGCCTCGTACCAGTGCAAGGCTGGCGATGTGATCAGCTTGCGCGAGAAAGCGAAGAAGCAGACGCGCATCACCGCCGCCCTGACGATTGCCGCACAAATCGGCTTTCCGGACTGGGTGGAAGTGGACGACAAGAAGTTCTCAGGCATTCTGAAGTCGGTTCCTGAGCGGCAGGAAATTCTGCCGGACATCAACGAGAGCCTCGTCGTCGAGTTGTATTCGAAGTAACGTACCGCAGCCCCGTCGGCTGCGTTGTCCCCGGTTAGTTAACTTAGGTGATATCCATGCAGGGATCGATCAATGAATTCTTGAAGCCGCGGGTCGTCAAAGTGCAACCCGTGTCGCCGCGTCATGCGCGTATCGTGATCGAACCGTTCGAACGCGGCTTCGGTCACACATTGGGTAACGCGCTGCGGCGTGTGCTGTTATCTTCGCTGCCCGGGGCCGCCATCACCGAGATCGAAATCGAGGGCGTGTTGCACGAATACACCGCCATCGAGGGCGTGCAAGAAGATGTGGTCGATATTCTGCTGAATCTCAAGGCAGTCGCCATCCGCATGCACACCCGCGACGTAGCGGAAGT
The DNA here is from genome assembly GCA_043742845.1 of Gammaproteobacteria bacterium. Classification (GTDB taxonomy): domain Bacteria; phylum Pseudomonadota; class Gammaproteobacteria; order Steroidobacterales; family Steroidobacteraceae; genus Bog-1198. The sequence continues at coordinate 9,539 of JAYTXS010000160.1, read as the reverse complement.
ACGCCTGCACAAGAAGGGGCCTGGACCCGTGACGGCCGGCGACATCGCTGGGGATCACGACATCGAAATCCTGAATCCCGACCTGGTGATCGCGAATCTGACCAAGGCCGGCGAATTGTCGATGTCCTTGAAAGTCGAGCGCGGACGCGGCTACCGCCCGGCGGCGCAACGCATGGCTTTCGAAGAGCAGACCCGTGCCATTGGCCGCTTGCAGTTGGACGCGTCCTTCAGCCCGGTTCGCAAGGTCACTTACAACGTCGAAAGCGCGCGCGTCGAACAGCGCACCGATCTCGACAAGCTCATTCTCGATATCGAGACCAACGGCACCATCGATCCGGAAGAGGCGATTCGCCGCGCCGGCGGAATTCTCAAGGACCAGCTGTCTGTGTTCGTCGACTTGCAGGGCCAGGACGAGTCGACCGCCAAGGCGACCGAAACACAGTTCGACCCGATTCTGCTGCGCCCCGTGGACGAGTTGGAGCTTACGGTGCGCAGTGCGAACTGCCTGAAGGCCGAGAACATCCATTATATCGGCGACTTGGTACAGCGTACCGAAGTCGAATTGCTGCGCACGCCGAACCTCGGCAAGAAGTCGCTTACCGAGATCAAGGAAGTGCTCGAGAGCCACGGCTTGACGCTGGGCATGCGAATTGACAACTGGCCGCCGCCCGGTCTGAAGCGCGACGACGAGCGCGACGGGATTTGAACTAGGCATTTTCGACGCGGGCCATTGCGCCCCAGTAGACTTTCGACAAGGGTTTTAGAACATGCGGCATAGAAACAGCGGGCGCCAGCTATCGCGCAACTCCTCACATCGCCATGCAATGCTGCGCAATATGGCGACCTCGTTGCTGCGCCACGAGACCATACGCACCACCGTGCCGAAGGCCAAGGAATTGCGCCGAGTGGTCGAGCCCTTGATCACGCTGGCTAAGGTCGATTCCATCGCCAAGCGGCGTCTGGCGTACGCTCGTTTGCGCGACGAAAGCGTGGTGGAGAAGTTGTTCGCGGACTTAGGTCCGCGGTTCAAGGCCCGCGCGGGCGGCTATACGCGGATCCTCAAGATGGAGCCGCGCCCGGGCGATGCCGCCGATATGGCGCTGATGCAGCTGGTTGATTTGGCTCCGGTGGCAGCTGAGAAGACCGAAGACACGAAGCCCATCAAGGCTGCCAAGGCGCCGAAGAAGTCCAAGAAGGCCGCAGCCGCCGACGAAGCCGAGGCCGCCGCAGCCGCCCCCAAACGGCGCAAGGCCAAAGCAGCTTAATCATTGATTGTGACTGGCGGCTGACCACAGGGCCCGTCACCCCCACCACGTTTAAGGTATTGAGAGGTCGCCGCTCTGGGGGGCGCTAGGTGCGTTGTGATGTCAAGCGCCCATACCCATAGGCCATGCGGCCGTGCCCTAAGCAACCCGCGCAAACGCATCTCGCGTCATGTTCTCCGGCCTCGATGCCGTAGTCGCCACATTGTCTTCTATTCGCACGCCGCCGAACGGCTTGAGCTCCTCGACGACCCCCCAGTCGATGTGGGCGCGCCGCTGATCGGCATGGGCTGCGGCGAGCAAGGTATCGATAAGGTAAATACCCGGTTCCACGGTCACCACTACTCCCGGCTCGAGGATTCGGGTCAGGCGCAGGTAAGGATGGCCCTCGGGCCGCTTTCGCTCCTGGCCCTGTGGGTCGCCCATTACGCCGCCGACGTCGTGCACCTGGAGCCCTAGCAGGTGGCCGATGCCGTGCGGGAAGAAAACGCCGGTGACGCCCGCTTCCAGCGCGTCCTGACCGGATAGCCGGGTGAGACCGATGCGCTGCATGACGTCGCCCAGAACGCGGTGCGCAGTCAGGTGGACGTCCCGATAGTCGCGGCCGGGCACTACTTCATCGCACAACAGCCTTTGTGCTGCGTCCAGAGCCGCCACGAGGTCGGCGAAACGACCGGGGGCTGCCGGGTAGGTGCGGGTGATGTCGGAAGCGTAGCCTCGGTATTGCGCACCCGCGTCGATCAGGAAGGAACGCGGGGACGTGGGACGAGAACGTTCCAAATGCTGGTAATGCAGCACCGCGGAGTTTTCGTTATACGCCACGATATTGTTGTACGGCATTTCCTCTTCGCGCTGCGCACAGGCCTCCAAGTAGCGCATATGCGCCTCATATTCAGAAGCTCCGCTGCGAAACGCGGCCAGCGCGGCCCGGTGGCCGCGCGCGGCCAGCTCGTTTGCACGCCGCATGCATTCGAGCTCGTAACCGCTCTTGACGGCGCGGTCAAAATGCAGACATGTCAGGAGGGCGGAGGGGTTGAGGCTGCCGGGCTCACTCCCCGGTGCAAAGCCCTCCGGCCCTATGTAGGCAACGCGCCCGAGCTTGGCCCATAGGTGGGCGGCCTTGGACGGGTCGTCCATGGCAATCAAATCGACCGCTGCGGTCCATGGCGCCTGCGGCAAGGCGGCGGCTTTGTGCCAGTAATCACTCGGTTGGTGGAACAGCACCTTGGGCCGCGAACCGGGCGCAAACACCAGAATGCACCGCGGGTTATCGACAATCGGCACCCAGGCCTTGAAATGCGGGTTTACTTTGAATGGGTAGTCCTGATCGTCCAGGAACTGCATGGGCGGCACGCCAGCTTGGATGACCAAGGCGTCGAAACCGCTTCGCTGAAGCGACTTTTCCGTGCGCTGCATGAGGGTCTGCAAATGCGGCTCATACAGCTGATCGAGACTCGTCTGATTCACATCGGCTCCCCGCTAGCCAGGCCAGATTATGCGCCAGACATCGTTGCGACGCAGGGTCCTTAACCCCGCCTCCGAATCCGGAGCGTTAAAGGCGCTGCCAGAATCGCGAAAGAGATATGAAATTCAGGTGAAACACTCTAAAATCGTAGCGGGCATTTGGGCGCAAGCCCAACAACAGGCTCGGCCTTAAAATTTAATTCTTAATATTTCCGGGGTATCGATAGATGAAGACCAAACTTGCTTTAAGCGCTTTTGTCGCGGCATTCGTGCTGAGTGCCTGCGGCAGCAAGACCGAGGCTCCCGCCCCGGCTGCTGACATGACTCCTCCGGCCGCCGCGCCGGCTGCGGAAGCTGCCGCCTCATCTGCTGCCGATTCGGCTGCAGCCGCCGCGACCTCAGCTGCCGACGCAGCCTCGAGCGCAGCATCTGCTGCGAAGCCGTAATTCGCTTCGATAGCTGATCCCACATGCCCGGGCGGCGGCCGCTAGGCGCGTTCGCCCGGGCTGTGTTTTTTTGAAGGTTGGGGAAGCGAATTCATTGCTAGTCAGTATTCGCGACTGCAGACACTTAAAGAATGATCGCCAGTGGATCCAGAGCGTCTACGGTGAATACATAGACTCCCTCGCCGACCTCAATACGGGGTTGTTTTCCGTTCTTGGCGCCGATAACCCTCACGAAGACGAAATCTTTGCCAACTGGTTTGCGAACGATCACGCGCATCCGCTGTTGATTCTCAAGGGATCCGATCCGGTGGGGTTCGCGTTGGTGACGCGCCCGCGGATTCCAGCAGCGGGGGAAGCCGCTGCGGACTATCGAATGTCTGAATTCTTCGTGCGCAGCCAACACCGCAGAGTGGGCATGGGCCGCGACGCCGCGAAGCTGATTTTCGACCGCTTCGCTGGGGACTGGGAAATCATCGAGTATTTGCGCAATCCCGGCGCGGTGGCGTTCTGGCGCAGGGTGGTTGCCGTCTATAGCGACGGCCGCTTTACGGAACGCTCGCGGCACGGCGAAGTTCAACAGCGCTTCAAGAGCGGCCATTCGACGGCTCGCTGACGCCAGATTTTCGCAACATTAGGGGCAATACCCCTCAAGTCTGGCCATTACCGGTCGATTCCCTCTCACATCGGGCCAGCGCGTCGGCATATGCACGCAGCTCCGAAGCAAATGAGTGCGAATTTGACGAACAGATCATCACAGGCCGAGTCCAGCGTCGCCTTCGACTTCGTGCGAACACTGGCGACAGAGTTATCGCGCGGCAACGTGGATCTTCCCTCGTTTCCCGAGATCGCGGTGCGTGTCAGGCGCGTACTCTCCGATCCCAAATCATCGCTCGATCAGGTAGTGAGGGTAGTGGGATCCGAGCCGGCTCTGGCGGCGCGGCTGCTGCGAATATCCAATTCCGCCTCGATCAATCGCAGTGGCCGGCCAGTCACAAACCTGCGCACGGCGATCAACCGCATCGGCTACAACATGGTACGCAGCGCCGCGATGTCTTTCTCCATGGCACAGATGCGTAAGAGCAATAAACTCGTCGGCCTGGAACACCATCTCAGTGACCTTTGGCAAAACAGCACATCGGCGGCGGCGGTCGCTTACGTGCTCGCCAGAAACCTTACCAAGGTCAATCCGGACGAGGCCATGTTGACGGGCATGATGCACGGTATCGGCAAGCTGTACGTGTTGACTCGCGCCGTTGATCATCCGGACTTGTTTGCGGACAATGACGCGCTCAATCAGATTATCGATGAATGGCATGCCTCCATTGGCAAGGCCATTCTGGAGAATTGGAATTTCCCCGAGGCGATGGCCCAGGCGGTCGGGGAGCAGGGAAACGTCGACCGCACCGAGGAGGGGCCTGCCGACCTAAGCGACGTCATTGCCGTCGCGATCCTGATGGCCTCGCAAGGTACAGACGTTGCCGTGCACGAACTGGGAGCCGCGAAACGTCTTGGGCTCGATTCTGAGAACACCCAAGAGGTGATGCGCGAATCCGCCGCTGAGGTCAATGCGCTGAGCTTGGCGCTCGGCAGTTAAGCAGCGACCAGGCTCGCTGCGATCGCCTCGGCGACGTACGCCGCGTTGTGGGGCATGATGCCGGCGAGATTCATCCGGCTGTCAGGGGTCATATGAATATGATGCTCATCGCGCAGCCGCGCCACAGTCCCCGGCGAGACGCCGAGCAGCGAAAACATTCCGTGCTGCGTGCCAATGAAATCAAACATGCCGTCGCCGATTGCCTCGCGCAGGTTCTTTGAGAGCAATCCGCGCATGTCGGCGATACGGTGGCGCATGGCGGCCAATTCCAGGAGCCAATCCCTCTTCAGCGTTGGGTCTGCAAAAATGCGTGCGGCAATCGCGGCGCCGTGATCGGGCGGCATGGAATAAATGCTGCGTGCGATTTGCAGCATGTGACTCATGACCGCGTCGGCGCGAGCGCGGTTCTCGCCGATCGCAATCAATGCCCCCACACGCTCGCGATACAAGCCTAAATTCTTGGAAAATGACGCGGCGACCAGCGCCTCGGGCAGCAGTTCGGTGACGAGACGCACGCCGGCGGCGTCGGCGTCCAAATCAACGGCGAAGCCCTGATAGGCCATGTCCAGGAGCGGGAACAAGCCCCGGCGCTGGAGCAATTGGGCCAACGTTCGCCACTGCGCCGGATCGAGATCGGCGCCGGTGGGATTGTGACAACAGGCGTGAATCAGCACTACATCCCCCTGCGCAGCGCGCTCGAGATGTTCGAGCATGGCGTCGAAGCGCAGCCGGTGTGCGGCGGCATCGTAGTAGGGATAGCGCTCCAGCCGCAGGCCCGAGCTGCCCAAGAGGGGAGTGTGATTGCCCCAGGTGGGATCGCTGATATGCACTGTAACGCCGGGAGAGGAGGCGCGAATCAGCTCCGCTCCGACGCGCAGCGCTCCGCAGCCTCCGGGAGTCTGCAAAGTCCTGGCCCTAGAATCGCGGCGTGCAGTGTGATCGGTCCCCAGAATCAACTCCTCAACGGCGCTGTTGAATTCTTCGCGCCCTGCGGCGGCTACGTAGGATTTCGTGGTTTGCCCCGCCAAAATCTCCTGTTCGGCCCGGCGCACGCTGGCGAGCACTGGTGTATTCCCCGAAAGATCGCGGTAGACGCCGACTCCGAGATCCACCTTCGAGGCAGAGACGTCGGCGCGAAACCCGGCCATCACGCCGAGGATGGTGTCGGGGCTAAGCTGTTTGAGTGGTTGAAACAAGTGTTGATCCCATTTGATGTCGGTTCGCATTATAGTGCCACAGCCCTATGATCATCCGGCGCCCCTGCATTTTGTGTTTGATGCTCATGCTCGTCTGCGTCACGGGGGCGCGCGCCGCGCAGGCGCCTGCAACGCCGCTGCGAATCATCAGCTTGAGTCCGCACATCACGGAATTGTTATTTGCGGCCGGCGCCGGCGGCCAGGTTGTCGGGGTGGATGATTCCAGCGACTACCCAGCGGCGGCCGCCGGCATTGCTCGCGTCGGCGAGCCGGCCGCGCTCGATGTCGAAGGCCTGTTGAAACTGCAGCCCACTCTGGTCGTGCTATGGGCCTCGGGCACGCCTGCCTCGCGCATTGCCGAACTGCAACGCCTGCACCTGCGGTTGTACACCACCGACGAACATCGATTGGACGATATTGCGTCGACGTTGCTCGAATTCGGCCGGCTCGCCCGTACCGAATCCGAGGCTGCGGCCGCTGCCCAGAGCTACCGGACGGAACTGGCAGGGCTGCGTTTGCGGTATGCAAACCGTCCTCGGCTCAAAGTCTTCTACCAGGTGTGGGACCGGCCCTTGTACACCTTGTCGGGGGGGCAGGTGGTCAGCGAAGTGATGTCGTTGTGCGGAGGTGACAATGCTTTCGCCGAGCTGTCGGCGCTCGCGCCCGCGATCGACAAAGAGGCGGTTCTGGCGCGCGACCCGGATGTGATACTGGTTGCGGCCACCGGAGCGGAGGGCGAGCGGCAAACTCGCCAATGGCGGCAATTTCCGAATCTTCGTGCCGTGCGCGGGCATCATATCTACCCCGTCGATCCCTCGCTCACCGGCCGTATGTCGCCGCGAATTCTGCAGGGGGTGCGGGAGGTGTGCAGCCTGCTCGATCAGGCCCGCGCGACGCTCTAAGGGCGGAGAAGGCTCTTTTAGGGGGCTCCCCGAGGCTCCAGTCTCTAATATCAGACATTGGTTCGATGACATTCAGCGGGGTTAGCGTGTACTCTTTAAGTACTTAATCAGCGGAGAGTTATCACATGGCGCTTTGGAATGAAAAACCTACGCCCGCCGCGGCGGGTCCAGTTGTTGTCCCCCCGTCGGCGCCCGCGCCTGAACGAAATTCGCCTGAGCGCCTTTCAGCGGATCCCGCGTTGGCTGTCTCGGCGCGCCGTCCCACCCCCAAGACCTCGTCCGAGGGGGGCGAATCCGTGATTGCCGCCAATCTGACCATCGAGGGCAAGATCGAGGGTTCCGGCAATGTGCGTATGGCCGGCCGTTTCAAGGGCGACGTCCGCATAGACGGCAATTTCAACATTGAGCCGGGTGCCCATTTGACCGGGCAGGTCCTGGCCGGCATCGTCGTAGTGGGCGGCGAGCTGCAGGGCAATATTGAATCCGCCAAGCGGGTCGATGTGCAGGAGGGCGGCGTCATCGTGGGCGACGTGAAGGCGGGATCGATTACGGTCGCGGCCGGCTCGCGCATGCGCGGGCATGTCGAATTCGGCTGGGAAGACGAGAAGGCTAAGGTTAAGGGCTTGGTGGGCGGCGGCTAGGAGTCTGACCTATGAGCGTCGCTCGGGCCGGCACCTTAGGCGCGACACGTGTATGTCCGCACTGCAAGGCGATAGTCCTACAAAGCGCGAATATCTGTCCGAGCTGCCAGCACCATTTGCGCTTCAACTCCGCCAATGCGGAGCCGCAAGCCGAATCGGTGTCGGCGATGCGTGTCGAGGGCTCGATTCACCACGCCGTGCGCGAGGAGAGTTGCGAGTACTGCGTGGTGGTGTCGATCACCAATGAGCGCGGCGAGAAGATCGCTCGCCAGGTGGTGGGCGTCGGCGCGCTGCAGCCCGGTGAGAAGCATAAGTACAGCTTCTCGGTGGACTTGATGCCGGTACGCACCGCTTTCAGCACCAAGCGCAGCTGATCGCTCGAGTGCGGGTCAACGCTGGGTGCGGCCCTCGATATCGATGAAGCGCAGGAACTCCGCCCGCGTGGCGGCGTCCGCGCGAAAGGTGCCGAGCATTTTGCTGGTGATCATCGACACACCGCGCTTGTGCACGCCTCGCGTGGTCATGCATTGATGCACCGCATCGATTACAACCCCGACGCCGCGCGGCTTGAGTACTTCGTTGATGCAGCCGGCGATTTGCGCGGTGAGCTTCTCCTGCACTTGAAAGCGTCTAGCATAGCTATCGACCACGCGGGCAAGTTTGCTGATGCCTACCACACGGTCGGTGGGTAGGTAGCCGACATGCGCTCGGCCGATGATGGGCGCCATGTGATGCTCGCAGAAGGACTCGAAGCTGATATCCCGCAGCACCACCATTTCATCGTAGCCCTCGACTTCCTCGAAGGTGCGGCGTAAGTAGGCCCCAGGATCGATCCCGTAACCTGAGAACCAATCGCGATAGGCGTTGACCACGCGCTTCGGGGTTTCTTGCAGGCCTTCGCGCGACGGGTCATCACCGGCCCAGCGCAGCAGGGTCGCGACGGCTGCCTCCGCATCGGTGCGAGTCACCTTGCTGATTTTTTTCTTTACCACGCCATAGAATACACCACACGCCCCTGCAACAGAGTCATCCTGCACTTCAGATTGCGCAGCTCCGGCGCCGGCATCGTGTACGGGTCGCGGTCCCAAACAGCGATATCCGCGTCCTTGCCGATTTCCAAAGTGCCGATGCGATCCTCGAGAAACAGCTGCCTAGCGTTCCATGCAGTGTACGAGCGCAAGGCAGTGTGAATGTCTACGGATTCGGCGGTGCCGAACGGATGCGCCCCATAAGTACCCTTCAGCGTTTCCCGCTGCACCGATGCCCATAGTCCGTAGCGCGCCGCGATCGGCGTAACCGGATAATCGGAGCCGCCGCCCCAGCGAACACCGTTCTTCAAGAAGGTATTGAGGGGCACCAGCCGCTGTGAGCGCTCGGGTCCGAAGTTTCCAGCGTAAGTATCCCCAATCCACCACATGAAGGGTGCCTGCGTCTCGGGGTACGCGGCGTCATAGTGATTTTGCAGTGCTGCCATGGTCTGAATGGCATGGTCGCTCGGGATATTGGCGTGGATAATGCTGTGCCTCAATCCCTTGGTCGGGGTTTCCCGCAGAACCTGCGCATAGGTGTCGACCACCCAATCGATGGCGCGGTCGCCGATCGCGTGCGTACCCACGTGCACGCCGGCTTGGTGGAACAGCCTCACCATCTGACGATAGACCTCGGGATCCGTCGAGGGATAGCCGAAATTGCCGTGGTCGATGTCGCTAGAATTCTTATGCCACTCCTGAGTCATCCAGGCGGTGCGCGCGCCGCCGCTGCCGTCCATGAATATCTTCGCCCCGCAGGACAACAGCCGCCCGTCACCGAGAGACTGCGGAGGCTTGGGCTGCGCCTGGATCGACACCAGTGCCTTTCGAGCCGTTGCCAACGTAGTGCCCGCAGACCACAGCACGCAGACATGTTCGGTCAGCTTGTGTTCGCGCAGCAGCTGGCTGTACGCATCCCACACGGGCTGCTCGATCCGCGGATCCTTAACTGCGGTAATGCCTTCGCTATGCAAGTCGTCGATGCTTTTGAGAATGCCGTCGCGCA
>JAYTXS010000159.1:0-5513 GCA_043742845.1 Gammaproteobacteria bacterium | reverse complement strand
ACTCATGCCGCCACCCCGAGATAACGCTGCGCTTCGAGCCGGTCGCTGAAGCTGCGCCGCGACTCGCCATATATCTGGTAGTCCTCGTGGCCCTTGCCTGCAATCAGTACCACATCTCCCGCGTGCGCTTCCTTGAGGGCCGTCCCAATGGCCTCGCCGCGATCGTGGATGACTCGCGGCACGCGTGATTTGATGCCGCTGACGATAGCGCGGGTAATCGATTGCGGATTCTCAGAGCGCGGGTTGTCGTCGGTGACGATGATTTCATCGGCCAGTTCGTCGGCAATACCGCCCATGATGGAGCGCTTGCCGGGATCGCGGTCGCCGCCGCAACCGAACACGCACCACAGCGCGCCCTTGCAATGCTCACGCAAGGCCGCCAGCGCCTTGGCAAGCGCATCGGGAGTGTGCGCGTAATCCACCACGGCCATGGGTTTGTCGCGCGCTGCAGGCTCGACGACTTCCATGCGTCCTGGCGGCGCAACGCATTCGGCCAGGGCTTGCGCCGCGGCGGCGAGTGACGCCCCCAACTCCAGCAGGCAGGCGATGACCACCAGCGAATTCTCAGCATTGAAGCGGCCCAGCAGCCGGGTGTTCACTTCTGCCCGGCCGAAACTGCCCTCGACCTGCATGGACATGCCGCGTGCATCCAAGGTCACCTCGGTGGCATACAGGGCTCGTTCCGCCAGCCACCCGGATTGTCCGGCGCCGATCCAAATGGCGGTAAGCGGCGCACGACCGGCGAGCTTGCGCGCTAGTTCGCGACCGAAGGCATCGCCGATGTTGACGATGATGTGACGCAAGTCGGGCGCATCGAACAGCCTCGCCTTCGCCGCGCCGTAGGCAGCCATGGTCTGGTGATAATCGAGATGATCGTGGCTCAGATTGGTGAATGCGGCCGAATGGAAACGCACGCCCGCCACACGGTCCTGATCCAGCGCCTGCGAGGAGACTTCCATCGCGACTTCGCGAATACCCGCCGCGCGCAGCTGAGCAAGTTGGCGGTGCACGGTCACCGCGTCGGGGGTTGTGAGCGTGGCTGCCGTCAGCGCCGCGGTGCGGCCCCAGCCGATGGTGCCCATGTAGGCGGCTGGCGAACCTAGTTTTTCCAAACACTGCGCCAGCAAATAGGCACAAGTGGTCTTGCCGTTGGTTCCGGTAATTGCGGTGATACGCAGCTGCGAGGAGGGCCAGTTGAAAAAGCGATCGGCGATGCGCCCTACCAGATCCTTAAGCCCCGGCACGGCCGCGGCGAATACAGTCGGCGGCAGCTTCGGCAGCGATACATCGGCGCTGGGCTCGTACAGCACCACGGTCGCTCCCAGATTGGCCGCTTGTGCGGCAAACTTCAGGCCATGCACGGTACGGCCCGGCAACGCAAAAAACAGGCTGCCGCCGCGCGCTTCGCGGCTGTCGAGAGTCAGATCAGTGACCCGCATGTCCGTCGCGGGCACATCCGCGATGCCATCGAGCAGCCACATGAGTGAGGTGCTCATGGGTTGTCGTTTGCCTGCACCAAGGTCGCGGCCGGCACGTTCTGCAAGTCATCGGGGGCGATGTCGAGCAAACGCAGCGCACCCGACATCACGCTCGCGAACACCGGCGCTGCCACCGAGCCGCCTTGCGCCAGCGTGCCGCCCTCTTGCACGTCCCGGCTCGGCTCGTCGATCACCACCACTGTGGCAAGCTTCGGGTGCGTCGCCGGCACCAAGCCGGCAAATACAGCCATGATTTTGTCGGTGGAGTAGCCGCCCGCGATCGATTTGAACGCCGTGCCGGTCTTGCCGGATACGCGATAGCCGATCAACGAGGCACGGGTCGCGGTGCCGCCTTTTTCGACGACATGCTCCATCATCGCAATCAGCGACGTGCACACCTTCGCATCGAGCACGCGCTCTCCCGGCGCGGGACCACTGATGCGCTCAAAGGAAATGGGCCGCTTCACGCCGCCCGCGCCGATGGTCGCGTAGGCATGCGCCAGTTGCAGCGGCGTGACCGACAGCGCATAACCGTGCGACATCGTCGCGATGCCGATCGGGCGCCAGTGAGAGTAGTGAGTCAGCATGCCCGCCGACTCGCCGGGATAGCCGCTGCCGGTCACCTGGCCCAGGCCCAACGCCGTCAGCGTGCTCCAGATCTGCTCAGGTTGCAGCGACAGCGCCACTTTTGCGATTCCGACGTTGCTCGACTTCGCCAAGATGGTCGCCAAATCGATGACGCCGAAGTTGTGCTCGTCCTCCTCCATCTTGTTGCCGACTTTCATGAAGCCCGGCGATGTGTCCACCACGCTGTCCTCGTGGTATTGGCCGGAGGCGAGCGCGGCGGCGACGATGAAGGGCTTGACGCTGGAGCCGGGCTCGAAGATGTCGGTCGCGGCACGATTACGATACAGCCCTGCTTTCAGTTGTTCGCGGTCGTTCGGGTTGTACGAGGGCTGATTCACCATGGCCAGCACCTCGCCCGTATCGACGTCGATGACAATGACGGAGCCGGCACGCGCGCGGTATTCCTGCATCGCGGCTTTCAATTCCCGGTACGCAAGATACTGAATGCGCAGATCGATGCTCGTGACCAGGTCACGGCCCGGCCGCGGCGCACGAATGCTCTCGACGTTCTCGACGTAGCGCCCCTGCATGTCCTGAATCACGCGCTTCGCGCCGTCCTCACCGTTCAGCAATTGATCGAAGCCGAGTTCCAATCCCTCCTGGCCCTTGTCATCGATGGTGGTGAAGCCCACCACATGCCCGGAAACTTCGCCGGCGGGGTAGTAGCGCCGATACTCACGCAGCAAGTACACGCCCGGGATTCCCAAGGCCTTGATGTGCGCCGCCTGCTCCGGCGGCATATGCCGCTCGAGGTACAAAAACTCGCGATCGAGATTGCTGGTGATACGTCGGACCAGCGACTGCTGGTCCTCCTTCAACGCCTTGGCGAGCTTCGGCAACTGGTCGATGTTGTCGTTCAGTTCCTGCGGATTGACCCACACGCTGTCGACCGGGGTGGACACCGCGAGCGGCTCGCCATTGCGGTCGGTGATGGCGCCGCGATGCGCCGCGATCTTGACCACGCGCATCGAACGATCATCGCCCTGCTTCGCGAGAAAGCCGTGGTCGATGAGCTGCAATTCCACGGCGCGTGCCACAAGTCCCGCTGCGCCCAGCAACACCAATCCCAGAATCAGGCTCGAACGCCAGCGATAGCTCCTCGCCTGGGCGTCGTTCTCGCCGGCGCGTGGTCTCACTGCCGCACGATCCGCACATCACGAGTTTGCGGCAGGTTCATTTGCAGCTTGGCGTTGGCGACTCGTTCCACGAACGCGTGCGACGACCAGTAGCTCTGTTCCAGTTGCAGGCGGCCCCACTCCATTTCGAACGCATCGCGCTCGGCATTGAGTTTCTCGAGGTGCACGAACATGTCGCGGGCCTTGTGCCGCGCGTATATCACTTGCACGGCGGAACCCAAGACGGCGAGCCATAGCACAGGCATGGCGAGCGGCAACCAACGGCGGTATTTCATGCGGCTTGTCCTTGGTCGAGGCGTTCCGCGATGCGCAGATGCGCGCTGCGTGCGCGCGGATTCTCAAAAGTTTCGTTGTCACCCGCCTCAATGGCCTTGCCAACCAGCTTGAGTTTGGGACGCGCATGCACCGGGATGTCGGGTAGGCCGGCGTACATGGGATCCGCCAGCGAGTGGCGGCGCATGAAGTGCTTGACCATGCGATCCTCGAGCGAATGGAAGCTGATCACCGCCAAGCGGCCCTGCGGAGCCAGGCGTGTCAACGCCGCATCGAGCGCCGCTTGAAGCTCGGTCAACTCGCCGTTCACGTGAATGCGCAACGCCTGGAACACCCGTGTCGCCGGATGCTTGCGCCCGGGGCGGCCGGAGGCATCACGGTTGGGAGCCACTCGTGCAATCATCTCGGCCAATTGCAAAGTGCGCGTAAAGGGCTGCGATTCGCGGTCTTTCACGATGGCGCGCGCGATCCGCGGCGCCAGGCGCTCCTCACCGTAGACGCGCAAGATGCGAATCAACTCGTCCAAGGAAGCGCCATTGACGACGTCCGCAGCGCTCATGCCGACGCCCGGGGTCATGCGCATATCCAGGGGTCCATCCTGCACGAAGCTAAAGCCGCGCTCAGCGTCGTCGAGCTGCGGCGAAGAGACGCCCAAATCGAACAGGATGCCGTCGAACTTCAGACCCGGGAGAACCTGGTCGGCACACTCGGCCAGCGAAGAAAAGCGCGCCGGAAAAATCACCACGCGCGCATCGCCCGCGAAGCGCGCCCTAGCATCCGCGATGGCCGCGGCGTCACGGTCGAGGCATAACAAACGACCGTTGAGCGTGAGATTCTGCAAAATCGCCCCTGCATGTCCGCCTCGACCAAAAGTGGCATCCAAGTAGGTGCCGCTTCCCCGTATGTTCAAACCGGCTATTACCTCCGCTAGCAATACCGGCGTGTGTCCCTTTGCCGCGTCATTCACCGTGCCGGCCGATTACAGAATCAGCGCTGCGAGATCGGGAGGCAGATCACCGCCGGCATCACCGCTCGACAGCCATGCGTCGCGCCTTTCGTTCCACCGCGCCTCATCCCAAAGCTCGAATCGCACTCCCTGACCGATCAACATCGCGTCCCGCGTGAGAAACCCGAATTCACGCAAATTCGGCGGTAGCAAAATTCGCCCATGACCGTCCAACTCGAGTTCCGTGGCGTAACCCACCATCAGTCGCTGCAGGCCGCGATTCACGGGGTTCATGGACGATAAACGCATCAGTTTCCGCGCCAATTCCTCCCAATCGGGGAGGGGGTAGAGCAGCAGGCATTGATCCCTATCGACGGTGGCCACCAATTTGCCGCCGCATACCTCCTGCAGCCGCTCCCGATACCGGGTCGGCATGACCATCCGGCCTTTAGCGTCGAGAGTTAATTTGTTGGAGCCGATAAACATAATTCTATGGGTCTGGCGACCCACTCTCTCCCACAATTTCCCACCGGAGGCCACTATAGGGATCGCAGCGCCGCACTGTCAACGTGTTAAGTTAAAAAAACCCCCGCCCGACAGTGACTTAGGTCACATTTCGTACAATGCCGCGACGGCTCGGCGACGAGTTGGTTTTGAATCAATCTCTTAGGAGTTTTTGTTGAAAAGAGCCGGAGGAGCGAATTGTCGCTATATTCTTCGAATTTCGGCGAAAACGCGGCGATTGCGCCGAATCAGGTCGTCCGACCTAAACCGTTATCCGTCGGGGCCGTCTTAAGGCCCCGTTGAACCCGCGCGTCAGCGCTAGAAAAGAGTCGGCCGTTAAGCCGGGTTCTGTCTTGGACAGTCATTCCTCTGGGATGCGCGTCGCCGCGCAGCTCTAGCGACCTACCCGGAAGCCTCATGTGGGCCACATGGTGCGGCTAAAGCGCCGCTTGCTTCCCTATTTGGCCTTGCTCCAGGTGGGGTTTGCCGTGCCGCTGATGTTGCCACCCGCGCGGTGCGCTCTTACCGCACCATTTCACCCTTACCGTT
>JAYTXS010000158.1:0-3068 GCA_043742845.1 Gammaproteobacteria bacterium | reverse complement strand
CGTGATGCGCTCTTCGGCTCTGGCCTGCCGCACACGAATGGCCGCATTCAAGCGGCCAAGATCATAGGCGTGCATGGGCTGGCCCAGGTCCATCATTACGTAATTCGTTACATCAACGATGGGGGAAATAGTGTTGATGCCCACCCGGCGCAGCCGCTCACGCAGCCACGCGGGCGAGGCCACGCCCGACTTGACCCCGCGAATCACACGCGATGCAAAGAGGGGGCAAGCCTGCGGCGCATCCAGAGTTACCGGGAACGTCTCGGTGCCGCGCGGCGCCACCGCCTCGACCTGCGCCGTGAGATAGCGCCGTTCTTGCGCAGCGGCATGATCGCGCGCAATGCCGAATACGCTCATGCAGTCGCCGCGATTCGGCGTGACGTTGACTTCCAAGGTCACATCATCGAGATCAAGCGCCGCGCGCAGATCCTGATTCAGCGGCAGCGAAGCCGGCAATTCCATGATTCCCTCATGTTCATCGCCCAGCCCCAATTCTCGAGCCGAGCACAACATGCCGTTCGATTCCAAGCCGCGCAGCTTGGCGCGCTTGATGCTGACATCGCCGGGCAGTTGCGCTCCGACCATCGCGACCGCGACCCGCAGTCCCGCGCGTACGTTCGATGCGCCGCAGATGATCTGCAATCGGTTCGTGCCATCCGTGGTGACCTGACACAGCGACAGCTTCTCGGCATCCGGATGGCGACCAGACTCGAGCACCTCGCCCACCACGACGCCGCTGAACGGCGGCGCCACGGGGCTTACCGCCTCGACCTCGAGTCCGGCGAGCGTGAGTTGCCTGGCAAGTTCGGCCGGTGCGGCCAGCGCCACATATTCCTTGAGCCACGAGTACGTGACCTTCATGGGAATTGCTTCAGGAACTGCAAATCGTTCTCGAAGAACAACCTCAGGTCATCCACGCCATAGCGCAGCATCGCGAGCCGATCGATGCCCATACCGAAGGCATATCCCTGCCACGCTTCGCTGTCGATGCCCGCCGCCTTCAGCACATTCGGATGAATCATTCCGCAGCCCAAGATTTCCAGCCAGCCGGTGTGCTTGCACACGCGGCAGCCCTTGCCGTCGCAGAACACGCATTCGATATCGCATTCCGCGGAAGGCTCGGTGAAAGGGAAATACGACGGTCGCAGGCGCATGCCTAACGGCCGCTCGAAGAAGCGCTCCACGAAGGTGTGCAGCATGGCCTTTAGATTGGCGAAGCTCACGTTCTCGCCCACCACCATGCCCTCGACCTGGTGAAACATGGGGGTGTGCGTCATATCCGAATCCAAGCGGTACACGCGCCCCGGCGCAATCACCGCCAGCGGTGGGTGCTGTGCGCGCATGCTGCGGATTTGCACGGGCGAGGTATGGGTGCGCAGCAAACGCCCATCCGGAAAATAGAACGTATCGTGCATGGCGCGCGCCGGATGATTCTTCGGGATATTGAGCGCTTCGAAATTATGAAAGTCGTCTTCGACTTCAGGTCCCGTCGCCACCTGGAATCCTGCCTGCTTGAAGATATTCTCGATACGCAGGCGCGTGCGAGTGACGGGATGCACGCTGCCGGGTTCCTGGCCGCGGCCCGGCAAGGTCACATCGATGGTGCCTTTGGCGAGTTCCTTTTCCAACGCCGCCTGCTCCAGGCGGATGCGGTGCATTTCGAGCGCCGCTTGAATGGAGGTCTTTGCGTCATTGATGCGCTGGCCCGCGGCCGGCCGCTCCGTGGCCGACAACGATCCCAAGCTCTTCAGCTGCTCGGTGAGCAATCCTTTCTTGCCGAGCACGCGCACCCGCACTTCGTCGAGCCCCGCCAGAGAAGTGCATGCATCCACTTCTGCGAGGGCTTGCTCGACGAGAGTCGAAAGAGCTTCAGCGGTGGCCATTGGACGATCGCCCCATTGCCGATTCTCTCAAGCTGCGAGGCTGGCCTTGGCCTTCTCTACGATGGCTGTAAAAGCCGGCATGTCATGAACCGCGAGGTCGGCGAGCACCTTACGATCGATGGCAAGACCCGCCTTGCTCAAGCCGTCGATCAGCGTGCTGTAGGTCATTCCGCACAGACGCGACGCCGCGTTGATGCGTGTGATCCACAATGCGCGGAACTCGCGTTTCTTCTCGCGACGGCCGCGATAGGCGTATTGACCCGCCTTGATGACCGCCTGCTTGGCGGTACGGAAGACCTTGCGCCGGGCATTGAAATAACCCTTCGCTTTCTTGAGAATTTTCTTGTGCCGCCGACCTGCGACGACACCGCGTTTAACTCGTGCCATGTGTTATCTCCTGACTTATGCGTTCGGCAAACATTGCTTGATGCGCTTCACGTCGGAAGCGCTGACTTGCATCTCGCGGCGCAGCTGGCGCTTACGTTTGCTCGGCTTTTTCGTCAGGATATGACGACGGTGGGATTGACCGCGCTTGAAGCCATTCGCTGTTTTGCGAAAACGCTTCGACGCAGCCCTCTTAGTTTTCAACTTGGGCATGATCGACTCCTAATTTTTTAGCCCTGTTCACAAGCGCTTGCGCGCCGCTACAGGCGGGACGGCTGGTTTTTAAGGCCTACCGCTCACTTCTTTTTGGGCCCGAACACCATGATCATCTGCTTGCCTTCCATCAACGGGTTCTGCTCCACCACCGAGTACGGGGCGAGATCTTCAGAAATCCGCGCTAATAGACGCCGGCCAATGTCCTGATGTACGAGCTCACGGCCACGGTAACGCAGTGTCACCTTGGCCTTATCACCCTCGGTCAGGAATCGAACGATGCTACGCAGTTTGACCTGGTAGTCCGCCTCTTCCGTCCCGGGACGAAATTTCACTTCCTTAACTTGAATCTGCTTCTGCTTGCGCTTCGCGGCATGAGCCTTCTTGTTCTGTTCAAACAAGAATTTGCCAAAATCCATCACTCGAACCACCGGGGGTTCCGCCATTGGCGAGACCTCGACGAGGTCCAGAGTTTGCGATACGGCCAGTTGCAGCGCCTCTGCGCGTGTCATGACCCCTGCTTGGCTTCCATCCGCTGCGATCACACGCACCGATGGTGCGGAGATCTCCTCATTGCGCCTTACGCGC
>JAYTXS010000157.1:0-2184 GCA_043742845.1 Gammaproteobacteria bacterium | reverse complement strand
ATCCAACCCTGCGCCGCCGTCAGCGGCGCCGCCGCTCGAAGGTGCCTAGGTGAAAATCCTGCTGGTCGAAGACAACGAGCGCGTCAGCCAATTCGTCGTCAAGGGCCTGCAAGAAGCCGGCCACACCACCGATCATGCGGGCAACGGGCGAGATGGCATGTTTCTCGCTGCCAGCGAACCCTATGATGTGATCATCATGGACCGCATGCTGCCGGGCGACATCGACGGACTCGCCATCATCGAAGTGCTGCGCAAAACCGGTAAGACAACTCCCATTCTGATATTGAGCGCGCTTTCGGAGGTCGATGACCGGATCCGAGGGCTGCGCAGCGGCGGTGATGACTACCTGACCAAGCCGTTCGCCTTTGGAGAACTGCTGGCGCGCCTCGATGCACTGCATCGCCGCGCCCAGGGGGTGAACATCGAGACTCCGCTCAGTGTCGGCGACTTGCATATGGACCCTTTGACGCGCAAGGTGACCCGCGGCGAGCGTCCGATCACGCTGCAACCGCGCGAGTTCAAGCTGCTCGAATATCTGATGCGCCATGCGGGCCAAGTGGTTACTCGCACCATGCTGCTGGAGAATGTATGGGACTACCACTTCGATCCGCAGACCAACGTCGTCGATGTGCACATCAGCAAGTTGCGCCAGAAGATCGATGCTGAATTCGAGCGGCCGCTGCTGCGTACCGTGCGCAATGCCGGCTACACGGTGAGCGCCGATGACTAGCATGATCCGTTCGTCGGCTCTGTCGCTGGCGTTCGGCTATGTCGTTTTGGGCATCGCAGCATTGATATTGTTTGCTGCGCCCCTGTGGTACGCCTGGCAGGTCACCATTCAAGAAGGCCGCGTCGAGTTTCTGCAATCCGACGCGCAACGTCTCAGCGACGTGTTTCGCCGCGACGGCGCCGAGGGCGTGAAGAGTTTCATTGACGCCCGGGTGCAGATGCAACTCGCCGGCGAGCGAATCCTGCTGCTGACCGACGCGTCGCTGCATCCGCTGGCGGGAAATCTGCAGGCGTGGCCCGCCAGTGTGCCTCCGACGCCCGGCAATTATACTATTCGGATCGCCGTGGCCAATCACGGCACCCAGACTGCGCTCGCGCATGTCGCCAATCTAGGCACTTACAAGTTGCTGGTCGGCAGGGACAACGCGCTGTTCGCGCCGCTGCAGACGCATTTCTGGTACGGGTTGGCCGCCGCCATTGCCGTGCTCTCGGTGGCAGGCCTGCTGATAGGCCTCATCACGCGCCGCGCGCTACTGTCGCGGGTCGATAGCATAGGGCAGACCGTAACGGCCATCATTCACGGCGATTTGAAACATCGGCTGCCGACGCAGTTGCACGACGATGAGCTCAACACGCTATCGCGCACCATCAATGGGATGCTCGAGCAGATCGAGCTGCTGGTGCATGGCGTGCGCAACGTGTCGAATGCCATTGCGCATGACCTGCGAACGCCGCTCGCAGAATTGCGCTCGCGTCTCGAGGAACTGTCACTGATCCGCCCACCCGCCGCTCAGGCCTATGCGGAAATCGACGGTGCGGTGGCGGACGTGGACCGGGTGATTCGCATTTTCGACGCCCTGCTGCGGCTTGCCGAAATCGATGCCGGCCTGCGCCGCTCGGGCTTCGTAGCGCTCGATGTCGCCGATTTGGCCGCGAACGCGGTGGAGTTCTATGCGCCCGCAGCGGAGCTCAAAGGAATCGACCTGGCATTTCATTCGGACGGGGCGCTGTGGGTGTCTGGCGATCCAATTCTCCTTGCTCAGGCCTTGAGCAATCTGATCGACAATGCGCTGAAGTACGCGCCGACGAATGGCGCTATCGAGGTTGGGGTGCGAAAGCATGCCGGCGGCGCGGATATCTTCGTAGCGGACAACGGCCCGGGAATTGCCGACTCGGAGAAGAGCAAGGTCGTAGAACGTTTCTACCGGGGCGACGCCAGCCGCGGCACGCCCGGGGTCGGTTTGGGATTGAGCCTCGTACAGGCAGTCGCCAAACTGCATGGCAGTGCGCTCGCGCTATCGGATCTCAACCCGGGTTTGCGTGTGGCACTCACCGTGCCCTTTGATGCGCCCGGCAGCACCGTAGGCGCCGCGACGTTCGCCGCCTCCTGATTCTTCCCTTGTATCAGCGAAGCGCGGAGCGAGCCGGCCGCAGAATCGCGATATTGTCCTTGAC
>JAYTXS010000156.1:0-6185 GCA_043742845.1 Gammaproteobacteria bacterium | reverse complement strand
CATCCAGGGTACGGCGTACTGATTCCCAGGATCGACGGCAGCCAACAACTGCATGATTTGCGGGTCCGCGTTGCGCGCGTTGGGCAGGCTCGCGAGGTCGAGTTTCTTCCAGAAGCCCTTCGGAATTTCCCGCGCCAGCTCCGGCGATGCATTCATTGTCACGATGTCGTAGTTGGAATGACCGACGGATAAAATGGTCTCGGCGGTCTCGGGGGAATCGAGCACGGCGTAATTGACGTGGATTGCGGTCTCGGCTTGGAACTTCGCAATCAAGGACGCCGGGAAGTATTCGGACCAGGCATAGATGTTCAGCACCTTCGCGCGATCCGCCGCTGCGCAGGTCGTGCCCAGCCACAGACCGATACCGAGGGCCGCGACTCGAGCAATTCTACGTCTATCCATTATGGGGACACCGCCGCAGGTACTTCGGTCCGATCATAATATCCATGCCCGTACGTTTTTCGCCCCTTTGCGCCTATATTTCGTTTTGATGTCAAACTTGTTGGCGGCGAATGGGTCTAGCTGCGCTTAGGGTAGAAAAGGGAGAGTAAGGATGTCTTCACGCTTCTTGGCATTCGGCATTCTGGCCGTCACGGCCTCGCTGGCGGCGGTCGCGGCTGTATCCACCCTTCGACACCCGCTTATGCGGCCAAACGCGGTTCCGGCCAGCACGCATCTGCACGCCTTCGGCAGCCGTGGAACAGGCCCATTCCCTGGTTCGGGCCGCGCAAAATTCGACGGTGCACTCGCAGACCTCTCGCGGCATGCGTCTAAGGCGCGCCCGGAGCACGCGCTGCAGGATCTGCGTTCCCTCGCGCCCGCGGTTCGCTTCAAGCAGACCAGCACGGGCGCCGCGCCGCTGGTGCTGATCGATGCGGTCACACGGGGTGACCCGCAGGTATTGAAGGCCGCACTGGTGTCCCTGGGCCTGCAGCATCCGTCAGTGTATTCGAACGATGTCGGCGGCTGGCTGCCGGTGGCGGCGCTGGAAAGTGCGGCCGCCAGAGCCGAGGTGCATTCCATTCGTGCGGCGCTGTGGCGCACGCGCAGCGGAGCGGTCACTTCCCAGGGCGACTTCGCGCAGCACAGCGACGTGCTGCGCTCGACCAATTCCCTCAGCGGCGCTGGGGTCACGGTCGGCGTGATATCCGACAGCTATGACTGCTACTCGGTGTACGCCGCGAACGGCGTCGTTGCCGGCGGCACGGAGGGCTATGCCAACAATGGCTTTCTCGCCACGGCGGCCACGGACGTTGGCACCGGCGATCTGCCCTCCAATGTCAATGTGCTCGAGGAGGCGCAAGCCGGACAGGGCGGCTGCATGAATTACGGCGCACCCACACAACTGCCCTTCAGCGATGAGGGCCGTGCGATGCTGCAGATCGTGCATGACGTCGCGCCGGGGGCCGGTCTTGCCTTCTATACCGCGGAGAACAGCGAAGCAGATTTCGCCAATGGCATCGGCACGCTGGCAGCGACGGTCTCGGACGGGGGCGCCGGCGCCAAAATCATCGCCGACGACATCGGCTACTTCGATGAGCCGTTCTTTCAGGATGGCATCGTGGCGCAGGCCATCGATGCGGTGGCGGCGAACGGCGTGGCGTATTTTTCCGCGGCAGGCAATAACGGCAGTCTGGCGTATGACAACCTGGCGCCGGCTTTTTCCACGCTGTCCAACACCGCTCCGAACGCGGGCGAGCAATTACTGAACTTCGATTCATCGGGCGCCACGACAACGACGTCGTTGCCGGTGACCATCGTGTCGTTGGTGCCGGGTGAATACGTTGCCATTATGGTGGCGTGGGACCAGCCCTACGTCACCGGTGCGCCCAACAGCGGTGGGGCAACCAGTCACATCGATTTGTGCGTGACGGGCGTGTCAGGCAATGACGATGTCGAGGGGTATATCGGCAACACGGTGGTCAGCGGCGCGGTCACTTGCTCGGGGCCGAATGCGTCCGGCGCCGATCCCTACCAAATCTTGATCATCGGGAATCCCGCCAACGCGACAGGCAACTCCGCAGCGCAGACCTTCAATATCGTCATTGGACTGGCGGATGGAACGGCGGCACCTGGACGCATCAAGGTGGTGGTCGAGGATGACGGCGCCGGCAGCACCATCAACGCGTTTGCGACCCACAGTGCCACGTTGCAGGGTCATCCCGGCGCCGCCGGCGCCGTCGCAGTGGGTGCCGCGTTCTACACCAACACTCCGGCGTGCGGTACGACGCCCGCGAGTCTCGAGTATTTCTCTGCGAAGGGCGGTGATCCTATTCTGTTCGACAGCGCGGGTACCCGGCTCGGGTCCGCCGAGTACCGGCAGAAGCCGGATTTGGTAGGTCCCGACGGGGTCAACAATTCCTTCCTCGGATACCAGCCGCCGAGCGGTCAGTTCGTGACATCGCCGACGGGCTGTGCGAACCACGCCAGCTATCCAAATTTTTTTGGCACCTCGGCCGCGACACCGCATGTGGCAAGTATTGCGGCACTGATGCTGCAAGCGAATCCGGCGCTCACGCCGACCCAGATTTATCAGGCGCTGCGCATTAGTGCACTATCGATGTCTACACCATCGCCCAGCGTCGATACGGGCTACGGGTTCGTGCAGGCAGAAGCCGCATGGGCGGCCATGCCGCAGGTGGCGCCGGCCGCACCCGTCCTCGCGCTGGCATCGAGTTCCATTACGGTCGGCAGTTCGACCACGATTACCTGGTCCTCGGCCAACGCCACCGGCTGCACGGCGTCGGGCAGTTGGAACGGTGCACTGGCAGCCGATGGCAGTCAAACGCTGACGCCAGTCGCAACGGGAACAGATACCTACACATTGAAATGTTCAAACGCGACCGGAACGTCGGCGGCAAGCACCGACAGTCTCTCCGTTGCGGCTGCCGTCGTGGTTGTCGCGGCACCTGCCGGTCATAGCGGAGGTGGCGCAATGGATACACTAGCCTTGGCCGGCCTCGCGGGCCTTGGCATTGCACGGTTTTTTCGATTGCGGCGCCGCGTGTTAATCTAGGCGGGTGAATCGTACCGTTATAGGCAAAATACTGACGCGATACAGCCAGGGCGCGCGGTATCGAACGGGTGCCATCGCCGCCGCTCTGACCGGCGTCATGACTTTGGTGGGCGCGCAGTCCGCCCACGCCACGTTGTACACGCTTAAGAGCGCCACGGATGTGGTCGTCGGGCAGGACAAGTCCGTCGTCACCGTTTATGAGGACACGCTGTACGACCTTGCTAGAAAATTCAGTCTAGGTTCCGAGGAGCTGATTCGAGTCAATCCGGGGATAGACTCCTGGCTGCCGGGCGCCGGCAAGACGCTCGTCGTTCCGGACAGCCACATCCTGCCTCCGGGGCCGCATGAGGGAATTGTCGTTAATCTTCCGGAACACCGGCTGTACTACTATCCTAAGCCCAAGCGCGGCGGCCCCATTGAGGTCATCACGTATCCGGTGAGCATCGGCAAGATGGATTGGCGTACACCGCTCGGGCTCACGCACGTCATCGGCAAGCAGAAGAATCCCGTTTGGTATCCGCCGGAGTCAGTGCGCAAGGAGCATGCGGAAGCCGGCGACCCTCTGCCTGCGAGTGTGCCGTCGGGTCCGGACAATCCACTCGGACTTTTCGCCATGCGCTTGGCGGCGGGTAACGGCACTTATTTAATCCACGGCACGAATAACCCGATCGCCGTCGGCCTGGCGGTGACCCATGGCTGTATCCGCATGTATCCGGACGATGTGGCGGCGCTGTTTCCGTTGATCGCAGTCGGTACGTCGGTGCGCCTCATCAACGAGCCTATCAAAGTGGCCTGGATCGACGGAGAGCTGTTGCTCGAAGCACACCCACCGGTCGATGCGCAGGGGCAGAGCTTCGAACCCAACATCGATCAATTTGCCGAACGGCTGCGCGCGGCAGTGGGCGACACGACGGTTGCCATCCACTGGGATTACGCGCGGGAGGTGTTGGAGAAGGCGGACGGCGTTCTCGCCACCGTGGCGCTGGAGGCAGACGATCCGAATTTACCCATAACGCCGGCGGCGCCCGCAGCGCCGGCCGAGGCACCGCCAGCGAGTGCACCCTCAGGCGCGGCACGCTGAGCGAGAACTAACCACTGCAGGGCGAGTCAGCGTGACCGCATTTTTTGGAAGCAGCATCGGTACTGGTCGCGGTCCAAGATAGATTCGAAATCGGCGCTTCCCATTGACGCGACTCCTCGCTCGCTTTCCTGGTACCTTCAGCGGCAACGGCAACGGCAACGCGGCGGTGTTATGGCGACTCAGCAATCGATACGCGACTCGACGCGCCCCGGACATCCGGGCCGTTGGGCTACCTTGAGCGCGTTGGGCGTGGTCTTCGGCGATCTTGGCACCAGTCCTCTGTATTGCTTGCAAACCGTGGTACTGGCCAGCGGCGGTCAGTTCAACTCGCACAGCGCGCTCGGCATTCTGTCGCTAATCGTCTGGACCTTGATCGTCGTGATTTCGATCAAGTACTGCGGGCTTGTCATGCGCGCCGACAACCATGGCGAAGGTGGGATTCTCGCCCTCATGTCGCTGATCGGCGCGAACGGCTTCAAGCCCGGATTCAAGCTTTTGACCGCCATGGGTTTGCTGGGTGCCGCGCTGATCTACGGCGATGGCGTCATCACGCCGGCCATTTCAGTCCTGAGCGCGCTCGAGGGAGTCAATGTCGTCACGGCTTCGTTTAGTCCCTTTATCATGCCGATGGCGGTGCTGATTTTACTGTGTTTGTTCGCTGCACAGCGTTTCGGCACTGAGAAAATCGGCCGCGCCTTCGGTCCTATCATGCTGCTGTGGTTTGTGGTCATCGCGGCGCTCGGTGCGCTGTCGATTGCTCGTCATCCCGGCGTGGTCGCTGCGCTCGATCCGCGCTACGCAGTGCACTTCATGGTGCATTCGGGGGGCGCCGGATTTTTGGTGTTGGGCGGGATATTTCTATGTATCACCGGTGGTGAAGCGCTGTATGCCGATATGGGCCATTTCGGCCGAGGACCCATCCGCTGCTCGTGGTACGGCGTGGTGCTGCCGTCGCTGCTATTGAGCTATGCCGGCCAGACCGCCTATCTCATCGACGAGCGCGGCGTCGCCGGTAATCCTTTCTTTCAAATTGCGCCGTCTTGGTCGATCTATCCCTTGGTCGTACTCGCGACCATGGCCACCATCATCGCCAGCCAAGCGATTATCACCGGGTCATTCTCCATGACCCGTCAGGCCATGCAGCTCGGCTGGCTTCCGGCCGTCGCGATCCGCCAGACGTCGGATCAAATCTATGGGCAGATCTATGTCCCGGCAGTCAATTGGCTGCTGATGGCGGCAACGATAGCAACCACCATCGGCTTTGGTAGCTCGGTGCGGCTGGCAGGCGCCTATGGCACGGCAGTGTCGACCACCATGCTGTTGACCACGCTGCTGCTGTTCCGAGCCATGCGCCGGGTATGGCGCTGGCCGCTTGTCGTGTCGATCGCGGTCGCCGGCTTTTTTCTGATCGTCGATGGTGGTTTCTTTGCGGCGAATCTATTGAAGATCGCTGACGGCGGCTGGCTGCCCTTGAGTTTTGCGGCGCTGCTGTTCGTGATCATGATTACCTGGCGCGCCGGCAGCGACGGTGTTCGTGCGACGCTGCAGCAGACACCGCAATCCGAGGAGCGTTTCCTAGCCAATCTCAAGAGCGGTGCCATTCCCCGGGTGGAGGGCACCACGGTATTCTTGACGCGCAGTACCCAGAAAGTGTCACGGCTCATCATGGATCACGTGCATTTTGCCGGAGTTCTGCCGCGGCATGCCATCGCCTTGAGCGTGATATTCGAAGACATTCCGCGTATTCAGGGGCCGCACTGCACGCTGGTCGACGATGTCGGCGAGGGACTCTGGCAGGTAGAAGCGCACTTCGGATTTTTTGAAATCCCGGATTTACGCCGCGCGCTTCGCAACGCTCACGGTCTCGACGCGGCGGTTGATTTCGATAAGGCGCTGTTCGTCGGCACGCGCGATCTCATCGTGCGTAAGCCGAAAAGCAGCATTTTGCGAGGGTGGCGGCTGGTGCTGTTTGCGTTTCTCTATCGCAACTCAGTGAAGGTCGTTGATCGCTTCAATCTGGCGCCCGAAAATGTGATCGAGATTGCCAGGCAAATTGAGATTTAGTGTCTTGGCGTAGGAAAAGAGCTG
>JAYTXS010000155.1:0-4631 GCA_043742845.1 Gammaproteobacteria bacterium | reverse complement strand
AGGCGATCGAAACGCTCTGTGCGAGACCCAGCAAAGCGGGTCAACTAGATTTACGCGTATGCCCATGCCGTTAGCGCGCCAAGGTAAAAGCACACCTCGATTACCTGCCCCGTAATGTCAGGTGTCTTGGCGGCGATGGACTGGCGGGTGTTACGCAGGTAAGCGATGAACGCGAAGCGTGCGGCGATGGCCGCGACTAAGCCTACCAACCCGGGGATACCCATCAATACCGCCGGTGCAAAGCCTATTGCCAACGCAATGCCCAGGTCGGCAGGTGATGGCGTTGGGGAGTGTTCAGCCGCGCCGGTGGGCGTTGGTGTGACAGGGAGCGAAACCAGCAAGGCACGGCTCGCGGCTTGTCCTGCGATCATGATCCAGCCCAGCGCAAGATTGGCCGGCAACGCGAACGGCAGGCTGGCAGCTGAGAGAGCCATCAGTGCGTTGTACTTCACCAGTACGGCAAACAGCATACCCAGCAACTCACGGCGAGGGGTGGGCTCGGTGCTGTCCGCTGTTGCGCCGACGTCCATCCGCGTGCAGAGCAGATGGGTTGCCAGCATCGACAAGATCACGGCGACGCTGGTGGGCCAAAGCTGCGCACCCATCCAGTAAACGCCGCCGCCGACGGCACCGAGCAACACGCCCCACAGAGGGGTGAATCGCGGCGCCGAGATCAGGGGGCGCCGCGGGGTGTTCATGCGCGCTTGCGCACGGCGGGGGAAGCCAAAGCGGGTTTCTTGGCCAAGGTGGCCTTTAAATAATGCCCGGTGTAGGACGCCTTGTTGGCGGCGATCTGTTCCGGTGTGCCGACGGCGATGATTCGCCCGCCCCCATCTCCCCCCTCGGGACCTAGGTCCACCACCCAGTCGGCGGTCTTGATCACGTCGAGATTGTGCTCGATCACAATGACGGTGTTGCCTTCGTCGCGCAGCCGTTGCAACACGACAAGCAGTTGTGCGATATCCGCGAAATGCAGTCCGGTGGTCGGCTCATCCAGAATGTACAGCGTACGTCCCGTCGCTCGTTTTGACAGCTCCTTGGCCAGTTTGACTCGCTGCGCCTCGCCGCCCGATAGGGTGGTGGCGCTCTGACCCAACCGGACATAGGACAGCCCCACGTCGAGCAGGGTCTGAAGTTTGGGCTGCACCGTCGGCACTGCGGAAAAGAACGGCAGCGCGTCCTCGACCGTCATGTCGAGAATTTCCTGGATGTTCTTGCCCTTGAAGCGGATTTCCAGGGTCTCGCGGTTGTAGCGCTTGCCTTTGCAGACGTCGCAGGGCACGTAGACGTCCGCCAGAAAGTGCATTTCCACTTTAATGACGCCGTCGCCCTGACAGGCCTCGCAGCGGCCGCCTTTGACGTTAAAGCTGAAGCGGCCTGCCTCATAGCCCCGGGCGCGCGATTCGGGCACGGCGGAGAAGATCTCGCGAATCGGCGCGAATAGTCCGGTGTAGGTTGCTGGATTGGAGCGTGGCGTGCGGCCGATCGGGCTTTGGTCAATCTCGATGACACGGTCGATGAATTCGAGTCCTTCGATGCGATCGAAGTGCGCCGTTCCAGCCGATGCATGATTCATTTGGGTTGCGACCGCACGAAACAGGGTGTCATTGACCAGGGTTGATTTACCCGAGCCAGATACCCCCGTGACGCAGGTCATCAATCCCAGCGGGAATTCCGCCGTGACTTTTTTCAGGTTGTTGGCAGTGGCGCCGATGACCCGCAACATGCGTTTGGGATCGGGGGTATGTCGCTTCGCCGGAATCTCGATGCGGCGCCGGCCGCTCAAGTACTGACCCGTAATCGAATCGGGATGCGCAGCCACTTCTGCGGCGGTGCCCTGCGCCACAATGCTGCCGCCATGCACGCCTGCGCCGGGACCCAAGTCCACGACATGATCGGCCTGGCGGATAGCATCCTCATCGTGCTCGACCACGATGACCGTGTTGCCGAGATCCCGTAGATTGACCAGCGTGTCGAGCAGCCGCTGGTTGTCGCGCTGGTGCAGGCCTATCGAGGGCTCATCGAGGATGTACATCACACCGACCAGTCCGGAGCCGATCTGACTCGCGAGACGGATGCGCTGTGCTTCGCCGCCGGACAGCGTGTCGGCGCTGCGGTTCAGGGTGAGATAGCCGAGTCCCACATTGCCTAGAAATCCCAGCCGATCGCCGATTTCCTTGACGATTTTGACGGCAATTTCGCCGCGCCAGCCCTTCAACTTGAGCTGGCCGAAGAACTCCAAGGCACGCCCCACCGATAGCGACGACACTGCCGGGATGCTCTGGCCATCGACGAACACGTTTCTCGCGGCGCGATTGAGCCGCGTGCCCTGACACTCGGGGCAGGGGCGGGAGGAACGATACTTGGCCAGCTCTTCGCGCACCGTCGCCGATTCGGTTTCCTTGTAGCGCCGCTCCAGATTCCTGACGATGCCTTCGAAGGTATGCTTGCGCTTGATCGTGCCGCCCTTGCCGTCGAGGTACTTGAACTCAATCTCGACCTCATCGCTGCCGAACAGCACCAAATCCTTGATCTTTTGCGGCAGGCTCTCGAAAGGCGCCTCGATGTCGAACTTGCTATATCGCGCCAGCGACTGGATCAACTGGAAATAATAGGCGTTACGGCGATCCCAGCCGCGCACCGCACCCCCGGCGAGCGACAGGTGCGGATTGGCGACGATCTTCTCAGGATCGAAGAAATCCTGTGTGCCAAGGCCGTCGCAGGCAGGGCAGGCGCCGATCGGGCTGTTGAATGAGAACAACCGGGGTTCGAGCTCGCTCAAAGAATAGTTGCAGATGGGGCAGGCGAACTTGTTGGAGAATACGAGCTCGGCGCGCTCAGGCGCATCCATGTAGGCGACGCGCGCCACGCCCTGGCCCAGCCGCAGCGCAGTCTCGAACGATTCAGCGAGCCGCTGACTCAAATCTGGGCGCACTTTGAAGCGGTCGACGATGGCTTCGACGGTGTGCTTGCGGCGCACATCGAGTTTGGGCGCCTGATCCAGTTCAACTACCTTGCCGTCGATGCGCGCACGCACGAAGCCGCCCGCCTGCAACTCCTCGATGAGTTCGGCATGCTCGCCCTTACGCTCGGCAATGGCGGGCGCGAGCAGCATCAAGGCCGTTCCCTCCGGCTGCTGCAGCACTGAGTCCACCATTTGGCTGACGGTCTGGGCGGCAAGATCTATATGATGATCGGGACAACGCGGTGTCCCGGCACGCGCATACAGCAGCCTCAGGTAGTCGTAAATTTCGGTAACCGTGCCCACCGTAGAGCGCGGATTATGCGAGGTGGATTTCTGCTCGATGGAGATCGCGGGCGACAGACCCTCGATGGTGTCTATGTCCGGCTTCTCCATCATCGACAAGAACTGCCGGGCGTAAGTGGATAGCGATTCGACGTAGCGTCGCTGGCCCTCGGCATAGATGGTGTCGAAGGCGAGCGAGGACTTGCCCGAGCCCGATAGTCCGGTGAGCACGATCAACCGATCCCGCGGCAGGTCGAGATCAATATTCTTCAGGTTATGGGTCCGGGCGCCCCGGATTCGAATATTTTGCATGTAACCAACTACTATACCTGCGGCGTCAAGAGTGAGTCATTGGGCGCCGTGGGCTTAAGGTTTGCGGCGGACCGGGAACCGCCCGGATTCGGGCGTTCAGGCCGCGGATTTCACTAAGAACGGCTCAGCTTAAGGCTGGTATTGGGGCGCTTGCCGGCGTGTACAATGCCCGGATCCAATGGTTTGCGGGGGTGTGATATGGCGCGCGGTGTAAATAAGGTAATTTTGGTAGGAAATCTTGGCGCTGACCCGGAAACCCGTTCCATGCCGAGCGGCATGACGGTGACGAATATTAGGATCGCCACCAGCGAGTCCTGGAAAGACAAGTCATCCGGCGCGCAACAGGAACGCACCGAATGGCACAGTATCGCTCTGTTCGGACGATTGGGCGAGATTGCCGCGGAATACCTGCGCAAGGGCTCTCAGGTGTTCGTCGAAGGCAAATTGCGCACCCGGAAGTGGCAGGATAAGACCGGCAACGATCGCTTCACCACCGAGATCATCGCCGACAATATGCAAATGCTCGGCGGCCGCGCCGGCGGGGCGGGTGGTGGTAGCGGCGGCAGCGGCGGCGCAGACCGCGGCGCCGCCGGCAGTCCGCCGCCTCGAGACGACTATGACCAGTCCTCAGCGCCGGCACCTGCGGGCGGCAAAGAGGATTTCGACGACGATATTCCGTTCTAGGAAGTAACTTTATAAATTTGTAAACAAATGGCCTGCCGCATTATCGCTCCAGGCCTTTTTCTTTTTTACCTACCGCGGGATATTGTCCCGCAAGGAAATCGCCAAATAATGTGGTTTTGCAAAGTCCCCGCTGGATAAAAAAACCGCGTATTAAATCGGCTTTACGTGAGCTTGAGGAGAATCTTCGTCATAGCGCCATGGACGAGGTTGCAAAGCTGATAGTAGGCATTAACAATACCGAAGTGGGCGATAGTATGTCCATCTTTGCGTGTGCACCTAAAATATACATGCCCCGGGGGCAATTGGTGCCAGGAAATTTTAGACCGACACTTAGAGATCTTAAACCCGACGCATCGCGCGAGCGGAACATTCAGGTAGGCGAGCGGTA
>JAYTXS010000154.1:0-6366 GCA_043742845.1 Gammaproteobacteria bacterium | reverse complement strand
CTCGCGGCGAGAGCCCGGCCGCGGCCCAAGGCTTTCGAAGCTAGGCGATGGGGACTTGGTAGGACTGCACGGTCTCCACCAAAAGAGCGACTCGTTCGGGATCGACTTCGGGTGTGATGCCGTGGCCTAGATTGAACACATGACCGGCGCCTGCGCCGTAGCTTTCCAGTACGCGCAGAGTTTCTGCGCGCAAGATCTCCGGCGGCGCAAACAAGGCAGCCGGGTCCAGATTTCCCTGCAGTGCGACGCGCCCCTCCACTTGAGCTCGCGCCGTCGCCAGATTGGTCGTCCAATCGACGCCGACGGCATCGCAGCCCAAGCCTGAGATTTTATTGAGCCAGGCGCCGCCGCCCTTGGTGAAAACGATGTTCGGCACGCGGCGGCCGTCGGCGTTGCGCGTGAGGGCATCGACGACTTGGCCCATGTAGTGCAGGGAGAACTCTTCGTACTGAGCCGGGGTCAGCACGCCGCCCCAGGTATCGAACAGCATCACTGCCTGAGCGCCGGCGGCAATCTGCGCGTTCATATACAGGATGGTGGATTTGGCCAGTACTTCAAGCAGCCGGTGCAGATCTCGCGGCGCTTCGTACATCATGCGCTTGATTTGACCGAAGGTCTTACTGCCTCCGCCTTCCACCATGTAAGTCGCCACCGTCCATGGGCTTCCGGCGAAGCCGATGAGCGGCACACGGTCGCGCAGTTCACGGCGCACCAGCGCAACAGCGTCGATGACGTATTTCAACTCCCGGCCGGGATCAGGCACGGGAAGCCGCGCGATGTCGGCCGAGGTACGCACCGGACGCTCGAACTTGGGACCCTCGCCCGCTTCGAATTCCAGCCCTAAGTTCATGGCATGCGGAATCGTCAGGATGTCTGAAAACAGAATTGCCGCATCGAGCGGGAATCGGTCTACCGGCTGCAAGGTAATTTCACACGCTATCTCGGGATGGGTGCACATCTGGAGGAAACCGCCGGCGCGGGACCGCGTCGCGCGATATTCCGGCAGATAGCGGCCCGCCTGGCGCATCAGCCAAATCGGGCGGCGTGGCGTGGGCTCTCGCAATAGGGCGCGAAGCAGGAGATCGTTCTTAAGGGCAGCTTTCATTGCGTACTCAGGTTCGCTCGGCCGGGTCGAATAGTCGCCGATGCTCCAGAATGGCGTATCGGTCCGTCATGCCCGCAATGTAATCGGCCACCGCGCGCGCGCGGCCGGCAGTTCCTTGCGCCAATTCCAATCGCGCTGCGGTTGCCTTGTGGTCTTCCGGCATCAGCGTAGGGTCATTGAAAAATACGTCGAAAAGCTCGCGAATGACGCGCCGCGCTTTGGCCGTCATGCGCCGTACCTTGTAATGTTTGTACACATGCTCTCGCAAGAATGTCTTCAGCGCATGATTGAGTTCGCGAGTCGCTTCGCTGAAACCGATCAACGGTCCCGGATGGGACCTGACTTCGGCAATCGATCGCACTCCCGAGCGCTCGAGTCTTGCCGCGGAGGAATCGATCAAATCGGTGACCAGGCGGTTGATCATGCGCCGCAGGATCTCGTACACCTGCCGGCGTCCCGCGAGCGCCGGATACTTCGCGAGCACTTCCGCGTGATATTCGCGGAAAAGCGGTACCACCAGCAGTTGCTCCACGGAAATGAGTCCGGCTCGAATGCCGTCCTCCACATCGTGATTGTTGTAGGCGATTTCGTCGGCGAAGTTGGCGAGTTGCGCCTCGAGTCCGGGTTGCCGGCGATTGATGAAGCGCTCGCCTATTTCGCCGAGCTGCAGCGCGTTGTTGTAAGAGCAATGTTTCAAAATCCCTTCGCGGCACTCGAAGCTCAAGTTCAAGCCATCGAATTCCGCATAGTGCTCCTCGAGCTCGTCAACCACGCGCAGAGACTGCAAATTGTGCTCGAAACCGCCGAAATCCATCATGCATTCGTTCAACGCATCCTGTCCGGCATGTCCGAACGGCGTATGCCCCAAATCGTGGGCGAGGCAGATCGCTTCTGACAGCACCTCGTTGAGGTTCAGCGCCCGAGCGATGGTGCGCGCAATCTGCGCCACCTCGAGGGAGTGGGTCAGCCGCGTTCTATACAAGTCACCTTCGTGATTGACGAAAACTTGAGTCTTGTAAACCAATCGGCGGAAGGCGGTCGAGTGCACGATACGATCGCGGTCCCGTTGATATTCCGAACGGTAGGCAGGCTTCGGTTCCGGATAGCGGCGACCGCGGGAATCCGCGTCGTGCGCGGCGTAAGCGGCGAGAGCACTCATGCGAAATATTCCTTGAGCGTGGCCGCAAGCGCGGACTGCGTGTAGTCCGCTGTCACGATGGCGCGGCCCAACTTCTCCAGCAGCACCAGGCGCACGGCGCCGGCCAGCACTTTCTTATCCATTTGCATCAATGCCAATGCCTTCGCTGTGCCGATGCGCGGCGCCGCGGTGGGCAAACCGGCCCTGCCGAGGATATCCCGCACTCGACCTTTGATGCTGCCATCGATCAATCCCAGCCGCTGCGACAAATCCGTCGCCATCAGCATCCCCAACCCCACCGCCTCGCCGTGCAAATAGTTGCCATAGCCGGTAGCTGCCTCGATGGCGTGCCCAAAGGTGTGGCCGAAGTTCAATATCGCCCGCAAATTCTGTTCACGCTCATCCTTCGCTACCACCGTTGCCTTGATTTCACAGGATCTGGCGATACTGTAGGTGAGCGCATCGACATCCCGGCCCAGCAATTTATCCATATTGTGGTCCAGCCAATCGAACAGAAGCGGATCCCACACACAGCCGTACTTGATCACCTCGGCCAGGCCGGCGCGCAGCTCACGATCCGGCAGCGTAGTGAGAGTATCGGTGTCCGCGATGACGCTCTGCGGTTGGTAGAACGCGCCGATCAAGTTCTTGCCCCCCGAATGATTCACGCCGGTCTTGCCGCCGACCGAAGAGTCCACTTGAGCCAGCAACGTCGTCGGCATCTGAACGTAGCCGATCCCGCGCTGGTAGCACGCTGCCGTGAAGCCCGCGATGTCGCCGACCACACCGCCGCCCAGGGCCAGCACCGTTGCGTCCCGATTCATTTTCTTGCCCACCAGCGCATCGAATACCCAGCCGGCAGCTTGCAGCGTCTTATGCTGTTCACCGTCCGGCAGAATACATTCGGCAAGTCGTCGCGGCGCAAGGCTGTTGGTCAATGTCGCCAGGTACAGCCGCGCGACCGTGGTATTGGTGACGATCATGAGGTCACGCCCGCGTATTTGATCGTCCAGTACCTCTGGATTGGTCAATAGTCCTGAGCCGATCACAATGGGATAGCGAGAATGGCCGACGTCTACTTGCAGGGTTTGCACGGCACTGATTATACGGGCTTAGGCTGTCCGCGCCCGCCACGCAGCTCGTGATGAATCTCCTCGGCGACCAGCTGCACACGCCGGCCGTCGGTGGAAACGGTTAAATCGGCTATCTCGGCATATAGAATCGCCCGTCGCTGCATCAACTCGTGGAGCTTTTGCTCGGGATCCGTGTCGTTCAGCAAAGGCCGGTGCCGCCCATGCCGAGTGCGTTCGAGCTGCTGGTCGATGGACGTCGCGAGGTACACCACGACGCCGCGCTCGGCCAGCGCCCGCCGATTGTCCTCCTCGATCACCGCACCGCCACCCGTAGCCAGCACGATGGCCTCCAGGCGCGTCAGGCGCTCGATCGATTCCTTCTCCCGGATCCTGAATCCGGATTCGCCCTCTTTCTCGAAGATGAAGGCGATATCCACCCCGGTCTTGGACTCGATGTCCGCATCACTGTCGTGAAATGTAAATCGCAGCATGCGCGCCAGGTGCCGCCCCACGGCGGTCTTTCCCGACCCCATGGGGCCGATGAGAAAGACGTTTGGCGTGGAGAGCATGGTGGGCGCCGATCATAGTCGACTGGAACGCGTGGCGGCAGGCAAATTTCCGTCCGGCAGGTGACTGGATGGACGGATGGACCACCCGCATGCGGAAACGAAGCGGCCGCCCGAAGGCGGCCGCAATGTCTACGGAAAGTCCCGTCCCTAAATCAATTGGGATTGGCGCAGCTGCTGGCGGACCCATACGGACTGACAAAGCCGGGAGGCGAGGAAGTTGTCGTCGTCAGATAGGTCGCCAGTATCGGCAGGATAAATGTCGAGGTCGTCGTGCTTTGCGTTCCCTGAACTGTTGCCGTCGCGGTCAACGTAGTTTGCACCCACAACGCGTGATCCTCCGGATAGTCGACCTGGAAGGTGGCCGAGCCATCGTTCAGCGGATTGCCGCTCGAGTCCTTCGCCGTCCCTGTTACCACGTTACCGGGGTTCGTGACGGCGACATCGCCTGGATCGAGCCTGTTGTTGTTGTTGATGTCCTCGGACGCTTCGTAAACGCCGGTAAGATTCAAATCCTCGTTCAGGCATGGTACGGGAGCGGTTGTTGAGCCGATGGGCGCGGTAATCGTACATCCCGGGGTTCCATTGTATTGGACCCAGCTGCTTCCACAGACTTCGTACGTTCCTTTGTAGTATGCGTAATACGGCCTGGAGGCAGAGTGAATTGTCAAAGTAATGGTCACCCCGTTCACCGGATGGCCGGCCGAGTCCACCGCCGTGACCACCCAAGGCATATTGAACTGCGTCTGGGTGGGGTTCTCGGAGATCTTATTGCCGGTACCGAGCGACAAGAAGACGGTCTGACCGCCGACGGTGAGATCAACGGTTTGCGAGATTGCGGTGCCTTGCACCGTCGCGAGTACCGACACGCCGTTGCTGGTGCTGGGAGTGCCGCTGGCCGTGTATACGGTCTGGGCGACGCCCGAGGGGTCGGTGATGGCCGTTGCAAACGACAGTTGACCACCCGTCACGTCGGTCAACTGGAACGCAACCGTCTCGCCTTGGACCAGGTTGTTCTGCGCATCGCGAACGATCGCGGTGATCGTGCTTTGGCCCTTGATCGAGATGGTCGAAGGGCTCGCCTGCAGCGCCATGGAGTTCGGAGCAGTCGCGATGAAGGTCACGTTCTGCGTCGCAGTCACGCCCGTTCCGGATGCGGACAGGATTGCCGGCCCGCCGGAAGAAGCCCTAATCGAGACTGTCGCGTTACCCTGGGCATCGGTCGGCGCCGATTGCGCGCTGAGGGTGCCGCGCGTAGCGGCGAACGTAACTGTCTTGCCCACAACGGGTCCACCGTTTGACGCCCAATTGACGGTGACCGGGACGGCTAGATTCAACGGGATTTGTGAAGTTGCCGCGGGCGATGTGAAAGCAAACACCTGATTGCTGACCGCCACACTCTGCGTTGCGCTCAAGCCGAGCGCGGCAGCGCTAATGCTATCCGTGCCGGCCTTCGTGCCGGTCACGGTAAAGCTGCCGTGTCCTGATGAGTCGGTCGTGAGCGTGGCGGCGCTGAGCGTGTTGCCGTCGGCCGACGCCAGGGTCACGGTCGCGCCGGGGATGGCGTTCTTGCCCGAATCGGCGAGCGAAACGTTGTACGTCCCTTGGCTTGCCTGAACGAGGCTGCTGGGGCCCGAGAGCGTCAGCGTGGTACCCACTACGTTCACTGTGATGCTGGCCGTCGTCGCCCCTACGCTGGCGGTAACCTTGATAGCGCGATTGGTGGGATCCCCGGCAGTTGTCAGAACGGCAGCTACCGTGCCATTGGTGCCGCTCGTAGGCGAAGCAGGTGCGATTCCCCCGGACGTCGAAACGAACACTACGGGGGCGCCCGACACGAAGTTGTTGTTTGAGTCGCGCACCAGAGCGGTGATGGTTGCGGGGGCCGTGCCGTCCGATGCGATCTGGGGCGAGCTCGTTACCAAGGTAACCTGTCGCGTAGCGTTCGAAACGGTGATGGCAACCTTCCCGCTGACCGCGCCGCTGGTTGCCGTGACCGTTATCGTCGCTCCCGCCGCGGCGCTCCCCGATACCAGCGTAGCTGTCGCAGTGCCCGTGGTGTCGGTCGTGCCTTGCGTAACCGTAACGTTGCCGGCGCTCGCCGCGAACGTCACCGTCGCACCGCTGACCGCCGCATTCGAGGAATCCTTTGCGACGACGGTAATCGTGGCCGAAGCGGATCCATCGGATGGAATGCTCGTCGCACTCGATGTAACCGCAAGCGTGGCGACCGGATGGGGGTTATTCCCACCCCCTCCAGGGCTCGGCGCGCCGCTGAGAGTTTGTGAGCCACCACCGCAACCCGCTGCCAACCCGGCCGTTGCCATCCATGCCACAATCGATAATCTTCGCATGTCGTTCATCCTAGCCCGACGGTAGTCGGCGTTCGCGATTAGTAGAGATTCGATCCCTCACGCAGAATCTTCGGCGTGATGAAGATCAAAAGTTCAGTCTTGTTGTTGATATTCGTAGTGCTCTTGAACA
>JAYTXS010000153.1:0-7859 GCA_043742845.1 Gammaproteobacteria bacterium | reverse complement strand
AAGGGCAAGATCGTCGCTTATCTGTTCGGCGCGCCTAATTTTGATTCCTCTCTGAAGGCGCATTACACCTCCTCGTTGGAGAAGCGCCGCAACGCCGCTGCGCACGGCGCCGCCGGACTCATCTTGATCGATGATCCCGTGCTCGAGAAACTGTATTCCTTCACTCATCGGGTGCGCGATCTTGCCATCCCGGAATATCGTTGGCTCGACCCCCAAGGTCAACCCGCGCATTACCATCCGGAATTGAAAGCCGTGGGTTCGTTGAGCCTGGAGGAGACGGCGCGCTTCTTCGAAGGCAGCGGCCATACGGCCGAACAGGTGTTCGCCGCCGCGAAAGCTGGGAAATCGCGTTCCTTTGCGATGCCCCTGATCGCCAAGCTCAGAACGGTGACCGAGTGGAAGGAATTGCACAGCGTCAATGTGGCCGCCAAGCTCGAGGGCAGCGATCCGACTTTGAAGGCAGAGCACGTGGTGTATACCGCGCACCTGGATCACCTCGGCATCAGCACGCCGGTGAACGGCGATGCGATCTACAACGGCGCCCTCGACAATGCCTCGGGCACGGCAGAGATCCTGCAGATCGCGCGGGCCTTCAGCGGCATGCAGCCGCGGCCGCGGCGCTCCATCGTGTTCGTCGCCGTGGCGGGCGAGGAGGCAGGCCTGTTGGGTTCAGACTATTTCGCGAGCTATCCCACGGTGGCACAAAGTTCCATCGTGGCGAACGTGAACACGGACGAAGTGGAGATGCTTTGGCCGCTGCGCGACGTCGTCGCCTTCGGCGCGGAACATTCCACGCTTCATTCGGTGGTGGCTCGCGCGGCGCAGCGCCTGAACCTGGCGCAAAGCCCCGATCCCATGCCCGAGCAAGTGGCTTTCGTGCGCAGCGATCAGTACTCATTCGTGCGCCAGGGAATCCCGGCCATGATGGTATCGCCGGGCTTCAAATCCGAAGACCCCGCCATCGAACCTGCGAAGATATTCGAGCAGTGGGCCCAAACGCGTTACCACCAGCCCAGCGACGACATGCAGCAGCCGGGGCTGGATTTCGAGTCCGCGGCGGTATTCGGAAGATTTGCCTATCTATGCGGCTACGAGATTGCGCAGGACCCGGCCCGGCCGACGTGGAACCCTGGAGATTTCTTCGGCACGCACTACGCGAAGAAATAGGCGGGCGGCCCGGGGGGCGCGAGCGGTAATCCTCGCGCGAACTCAGGCGGCGGCGATCCGCTTCGGCAGTTTTGGCCGGCCGCGGGACCGATGTTGGCGCACGGCTGCAGGTGCCGCCGTATATTCGGCAGCGGCTTGCGACACCCCCAGTGTGAAAGGGTTGCGGACTGTGACGCCGCCGTAGACTGCGCGGTCTTGCAGGTCCTCGGTCAAGAGCAAGATGCAGTGCTGCGCTTGCGCGGCGGCGACAATGAGGCTGTCCCACCAGCTTAGACGATAACGGCGCTCAATCTCGTGAGCTCGCCGTAGGAGATCCGTATCGATCGCTTGCGGATTCCAGCTGATCAGGCGATGTACGTATGCCCAGGCCTCCTCTGGGGAGAGCACCGATGGTTTGATTTTTCGCGTCGCATTCCAGTAATACTCGTTGAGTACTTGGATACTGGTGCGCCCGGACTGTTCCTTCCATAAACGCTCCAGCCATTGCGTGGCTATCGCTTGCTTGGTGGGTTCTTCGGTTTGACGCGCGTAAAGGAATACGTTGGTATCGACAAACATCGGAGCGGTCATTTTTCCTCCCTCTGCGCCAGATTCTCGCGCGCCAGGGCACGGTCATGGATTTCTTCGCGAGTGGGCCGCCGGCCTTCCGGCCATCCGGAGAAGAACGGCCTTTCGGCAAAGAATTGACGCATGGCTTCGTTGTACTCGCGCGCCTCGTGCATGCGCTCGTGGACCAGGTCGCCGAGGAATCGCGAGACGCTGATCCCCTTCTTCGCAGCATTGAGGCGTAGCCAATCCGCCATTGGCTTATCGAGCGTGACCGTGATGTTCTTCATTTGAACTCACAAATGATGATTACACGATTATATACACGGAGTTAGTGTATTAAAATCTCTTATGTTGCGTCGGCGTCAAAGATCGCTAATCCGGAATCAGGATTTTCGGCAGTTTGGCGCGGCGCCGGTAAAAGACCCCGACATTGCCCACCCGCTGCACGATCTCGGCCCCGGTACGCCCGCAGAGCGCCGTGAGCGCCTCGTTGCGTGCCTCGCGGTCGCCCACCCGTGCACTGACCTTGACCAGTTCGTGATCGGTCAGGGCGCGGTCCAGCTCGGCGACCACGCCATCGGTGAGTCCGGCGTTGCCCAGCATGACGATCGGGCTCAAGGGATGCGCCAAGCGGCGCAAATGTTTCTTTTGTTTCTCTGAAAGTGCCATGGCCAGATTATAGTCGCAACCGCTTATGCCCAAACGCTCTAAAAGCAGTGCCCGCTGGCTCGCCGAACATGCCAGCGACGAATTCGTCAAGCGCGCGCAAAAGGAAGGCTGGCGCTCGCGCGCCGTTTTCAAACTGGCGCAGATCCAGGAGAGCGAGCGCCTGCTGCGGCCCGGAATTCGTTGCGTCGACCTAGGAGCGGCGCCGGGCGGCTGGAGCCAGTACGCGGCGCGTATCATCGGCGGCAGCAGCCGCATCGTCGCCACCGACATTCTGGCGATGGATGCCATACCCGGCGTCGATTTCGTGCAGGGCGACTTTCGTGAGTCAGCCATCTTAGAGCAAGTATTGCAATGCGTCGGCGCCGACAAAGTAGACCTTGTTTTGTCGGATATGGCCCCCAATCTGGCAGGAATAGACGCGGTTGACCAGCCCCGCTCGATGTATTTAGCGGAGCTGGCTCTGGAGTTTGCGGATCGTGTGCTGGCGCCCGGGGGCGATTTGCTGATGAAATTATTTCAAGGCGCCGGATTCGATCAGATCATTCGGGATGCACGCAGCCGCTACGGGCGGGTGGTGATGAAAAAGCCGAAGGCGTCACGAACCCGCAGCCCTGAGATCTATCTGTTGGCGCGGCAGTTTGGGATGGTGTAAGTTCGATGGAACGCCCATATAACTTCATTGTCCTAATGAATGTATTAACGGCTGTAGGTGAAACTTGAACGATTTGACGAAACAAATTCTGCTGTGGGTCGCACTGGCCGTTATTCTGCTCGCGATTTTCAGCCAATTCGGCATGCGCACCGGCCAGCCGGCCACCATCGACTACTCCCAGTTCCTCTCCGAAGTGAAGAGCAACAATGTCGACTCGGTCACGCTTAAGGGCGAGATTATCGAGGGCAAGCGCCGTTCGACCGGCGAGTCTTTCGTGACCTACAACCCGGAGACCAGCAATACCGCCCTGATCGGGCTGATGAACAGTCAGAACGTCAAATTTCGCGGTGAGCCTCCGAAACAGCAATCCGTGTTCCTCCAATTGCTGATCTCCGCGTTCCCGATATTGATCCTCATTGGCTTCTGGGCCTACTTCATGCGCCAGATGCAAGGTGCCTCCGGTGGGCGGGGCGCCATGTCCTTCGGCAAGAGCCGTGCGCGCCTATTGGGCGAAGATCAGATCAACATCACCTTTGCCGATGTGGCGGGGGTCGAGGAAGCGAAGCAAGAAGTGGTCGAAATCGTCGACTTCTTGAAGGATCCGGGCAAGTTCCAAAAGCTCGGCGGCAAGATCCCGAAGGGTGTGCTCATGGTCGGTTCCCCGGGAACCGGGAAGACGCTGTTGGCGCGGGCCATAGCGGGCGAGGCCAAGGTGCCGTTCTTCACGATTTCCGGCTCGGATTTCGTGGAAATGTTCGTGGGCGTGGGCGCATCGCACGTGCGCGACATGTTCGAGCAGGCTAAGAAGCACGCACCCTGCATCATATTCATCGATGAGATCGACGCGGTCGGCCGGCATCGCGGCGCGGGCTTGGGCGGCGGTCACGATGAGCGTGAACAGACCCTGAATCAATTGCTGGTTGAAATGGACGGCTTCGAGGGCAATGAAGGCATCATCGTCATCGCCGCCACCAACCGGCCCGATGTCCTGGATCCGGCACTGCTGCGTCCCGGCCGTTTCGATCGCCAAGTGGTGGTGCCGCTGCCCGATGTACGCGGTCGCGAGCAAATCCTCAAAGTGCATATGCGCAAGGTCCCGTTGAGTGACAACGTCAAGCCTTCGGTCATCGCACGCGGCACTCCGGGCTTCTCCGGCGCCGATCTTGCGAACCTGGTGAACGAAGCGGCCTTATTCGCCGCGCGCGGCAACAAGCGTTCGGTCAGCATGGAAGAATTCGAGCGCGCCAAGGACAAGATCATGATGGGCGCCGAGCGCCGTTCCATGGTCATGAGCGAGGAAGAAAAGCGCAACACCGCGTACCACGAATCCGGCCATGCCATCGTGGGCTTAAGTGTTCCCGAGCATGACCCGGTTTACAAAGTGACCATCATTCCGCGCGGCCGTGCGCTCGGCGTCACGATGTTCCTGCCCGAGGCCGACCGCTACAGCACCAGCAAGCGACAGCTCGAGAGCCGCATCGCAACCTTGTTCGGCGGCCGAGTTGCCGAGGAATTGGTGTTCGGCGCCGACGCGGTGACCACCGGAGCATCCAACGACATCGAACGCGCCACGGAACTGGCCCGCAACATGGTGACGCGCTGGGGCTTGTCGGACCGCCTGGGACCGCAGACCTACAGCGAGGAATCCGGCGAAGTATTCCTGGGGCGCAGCGTCACGCAGCACAAGCAGGTATCGGATGTGACCGCCCATGTGATCGACGAGGAAGTGCGGCGCGTGATCGACAGCAACTACCAGCGTGCCTATAAGATCCTGCAAACCAATATGGACAAGCTGCAGGCCATGTCGGAAGCCTTGATCAAGTACGAGACCATCGATGAGGAACAGATCAAGGACATCATGGAGGGTCGTGTGCCGCGACCGCCGCGCGATTGGGACGATACACCGACGCCGACTCCGCGAGGCCCGACGACTGAGAAGCCGGCGGCGCCCTTGGTGAATCCGGCGGGGCAGCACTAGGCACTAGCCGCTCCAGTTTATCAGGAACGATGGCAGAGGGGCGAGGCCGGGAGGGCATTTCCCGGACCGCCGTGAATCCGTCCATGCAGGCTGGGGGAAAAACGTCCTGTTTTTCACGCTCCGGGAAATTCCCTCCCGGCCTCGCCCCGGGCATCCGATCGTGCACGAATAATCACAACA
Organism: Gammaproteobacteria bacterium; assembly: GCA_043742845.1. GTDB lineage: Bacteria > Pseudomonadota > Gammaproteobacteria > Steroidobacterales > Steroidobacteraceae > Bog-1198. The sequence goes on along the minus strand of JAYTXS010000153.1, from coordinate 2,664 downwards.
GGCACTCAGCCGATTTAGACATATGAAATGGCGCTGCCGACATAAAGTCATTGATCTCACGCGCCCGGTGGTCATGGGGATCTTGAATGTGACCCCGGACTCCTTCTCGGATGGCGATCGCTATGCCACCGTCGATGCTGCGTTGGCGCGGGCCCGGCGCATGGTAGAAGAGGGTGCGGTGATCATCGATGTGGGCGGGGAGTCGACGCGCCCTGGGGCCGAGGGCGTGGATGAGGGTGTGGAGATTGCGCGAGTGGTGCCGGTCATCGAAGCCATCGCCGCGAACTGCGAAATCGCCATCTCGGTCGATACCAGCAAGCCCAAGGTGATGGCGGCGGCCGTAGCGGCGGGGGCGTGCATTGTCAACGACATTCATGCGCTGCGTGCGCCGGTGGCGCGTTCTTGGGCGGCCGTGTCGGAGGTCGGCGTGTGTCTGATGCACATGCAAGGCGAGCCGCGTACCATGCAGCACAATCCGCATTACGAGGATGTGGTGAGCGAGGTGTGCGAGTTTCTGACGCGTGAGCGGGAAGCCTGTATTCAAGCAGGCATTGCCCGCGAGGCAATCGCGCTCGATCCAGGGCTAGGGTTCGGTAAGAGTTTGGCGCACAACTTGACGTTGTTGAAGGAGTTGGCGCGCGTGGCAGCTCTGGGGGCGCCGTTGCTGGTCGGCATATCGCGCAAGAGTTTCATCGGCAAGATCTTGGCGAAGAGCGTCGATGAACGGCTTTACGGTGGGTTGGGATTGGCGGCGCTGGCGGTGGCGAATGGCGCTCGAATCATTCGCACTCACGATGTCGCGGCGACCCGCGACGCTATCGGCATGGTGAGCGCCGTGCTGCAAGGAATAGAGAATTGAACAAATATTTCGGCACTGATGGCGTGCGTGGCCGGGTCGGCGAGGCGCCGATGACGGTGGATTTTGCGTTGCGCTTGGCCAGTGCCGCCGCCCGAGTTCTGGCGCCGGGCGGCGGCCGTGTGCTCATTGGCAAGGACACGCGCGTGTCCGGCTACATGTTTGAATCCGCGATGGAGGCGGGATTCGTTGCCGCCGGGGTCGATGTCATGTTGATGGGGCCGCTGCCGACCCCAGGCATCGCCTACATGACCCAGAAGCTCGGCTGCAGCTTCGGAGTGGTAATCAGCGCGTCCCACAATAGCTATCAGGATAACGGCATCAAATTCTTCGATGCCTCAGGCAGCAAGCTCTCGGATCAGGCGGAGAATGAAATCGAATGCCTGCTCGAGCTGCCGGTGGTGACCCAGGCATCGCAGCTCCTGGGTAAGGCCATTCGCATCGACCGCAGCCGCACGCAGTACCAGCAATTTTGCGCCTCGACCATTCCGGCGGGAATGAATTTGCAGGGCTTCAAAATCGTCATCGACTGCGCCAACGGCGCCGGCTACAAAGTCGCACCCCGAGTGCTCGCCGACTTGGGCGCGGAAATCGTACCCATCGGCTGCTCGCCGAACGGCCGCAACATCAACGACGGTTGCGGGTCTACGGCGCCGGAATTACTGCAGCTGACGGTGCCCGGAGTTCGTGCACAGCTCGGAATGGCGCTCGACGGCGATGGTGATCGGGTGGTGATGGTGGACGAGCTTGGGCGCTGCATCGATGGCGACCAATTGCTCTATATATTGGCAAAGAATGCGCGCGATCGCGGCACCCTGAAGGGCCCGGTGGTCGGGACCGTCATGAGCAACTTGGGGTTGGAGCATGCGCTGGCCGAAATCGGCATCGAGTTTCGCCGCGCCCAAGTAGGCGACCGGTACGTGCTTGCCATGCTCAATGAGTCGGGCGGCACTCTCGGGGGCGAAGCATCCGGTCATATTCTGTGCTTGGACAAGACCACCACCGGCGACGGTTTGATCAGCGCCCTGCAGGTGCTCGCCGTGATGAAGCAGACCGGCGCAGGGCTTGCGGAGCTGGCCGCCGGCATGCGCAAGTACCCGCAGGTGCTGCTCAATGTGCGCGTGGCCAAACGCTTCGACCCACTGCAGGCGCCCAGCGTAGTCAAGGTCGCGCAGGACGTGGAGCGCCGCTTTGGCGGGCGTGGCCGCATCGTACTGCGCGCCTCAGGCACCGAACCCGTCATCCGGGTGATGGTGGAGGGGCATGACGCGGGCCTGGTGAAGCAGGGCGCACGGGAGATCGCCGCGGTAGTCGAGGCCGCAGCCGCCCTGGCGATGGACCCCACCCCTTAATCCCCCCGGCGCAGGGCTTGCAGTTAGCCGGCTGCGCGGCTAATCTTCGCCGCCTTTCCCGCAGGGCAAATGCCCGAAGTAGGAGCTTCTAGCCTATGCGTCGTCAGATGGTCGCGGGTAATTGGAAAATGCACGGTTCCCGAGCCGCCAATCAGGTGTTGCTCGGCGAATTGGAAACGAGTCTGAAGCCGGACTGGCCGATCGACATCGTCGTCTTTCCGCCGTACGTGTATCTGTCCGATGCGGTGCGCATGCTGGAGGGCGGGCGTATCGGCGTCGGCGCACAGGATGTTTGCGCAGAATCGGGCGGGGCGTTTACCGGGCAGGTGAGCGCCTCGATGCTCAAGGATGTGGGTTGCACCCATGTGATCGTCGGGCATTCGGAGCGGCGCCGCTGGTACCACGAGGATGATGCGCTGGTCGCGCGCAAGTTTGCCATGGTTTTGCAGGCCGATA
>JAYTXS010000152.1:0-2787 GCA_043742845.1 Gammaproteobacteria bacterium | reverse complement strand
CCGGTCTTCAGATCTTGCAAGTTGTCATTGGCGATGGTCGCAATTCCAAACACGATGCCGGTGGCGAACAGCGCATACGCGACCATGGCGCCGGCTTGGCCTGCATCCGTAGCTCGGCCCACCACCGCCAAAATCATGAAGGCCGCGGCGACGACGCCCAGAATGCCCACCCCTGATACCGGACTGTTCGATGCACCGATCAGCCCGGCCATGTAACCGGTGATCGAAGCGATCACCACGCCTGCTACCAGCACATAGAGTACGGTGGCGGCGATGAGGACGGGTGCGTGCGCCGCCAATGCGCTGCCGGCCAGAAATTGCCACAGCAGCAGCGCAATGAGACCCAGCGCCGCGACGATCACGGCGCCGACGATCTTGATCGGCAGATCGCGCTCGACCAACGGCAACACGTGGCCTTTGACAGCGCGCGCGCTGGACGCCGCCAGCGCCGAACGCAGCCCGGCGATGATGGGTCCGAGAATGGTGGAAAAAGTCCACAGTGCCGCGACGCCGATGACGCCTGCACCGAAAAATCGAATGTCGGTATGAAAAACCGCAAGGGCCATGTGCGACGCTGAATCGACCGAGCCCAGCGAGGCGGTCAGGATCGGCACCATGACGCACCAGCCGACGATGATGCCGACCAGCATCGCCATGCCCACCGAAATTCCCACCAAATGTCCGACGCCGACCAGCGCCAGGGATAGGCTGCTCGCTGCACCGGTCGCACCCGTGCCCACGCGGAAGTAGACGGCGACCTCGTCGACCACCAGCCGGGTTTGGCTCAGCGCAAAAAAGGCGGCGGATGCGAGCGAGTTGACGGTGATGGCGATGAGCCCTTGGCGGCTCTCATCATTCCCGTCGCGCGACTGCTCCCCTACCAACAGCACTTCGGCCGCAGCGCGGCCTTCCGGGTACGGCAGGTCGCTGTTGACCACGAGAGCTCGCCGCAGTGGCACCGAGAACATGACTCCGAGGATGCCGCCCAACCCGGTGGCCGCCATGGTCATCCAGTACGGGAAGCCCTGCCACCAGCCGACGATGACCAGGCCGGGCAGCACGAAAATGATCGCGGACAACGTGCCGGCGGCACTCGCCACGGTCTGCACGATGTTGTTTTCAAAAATGCTCGAGGACTTGAACAGCCGCAATACGGCCATGGAAATGACGGCGGCCGGAATCGACGTAGCGAAGGTCAGCCCAACCTTAAGACCCAGATACACATTCGCTGCGGTGAAGGCAAGAGTGATGAGACCACCGAGGATAATGGCCCGCAGCGTGAGTTCGCGCATACCGTGCTCGTTCATTGCACATCGCCCATTAATTTTTTCACGGGGCGGCTGAGGATCAGCAGCACCGAACCCAGACCTACCGAGAAATAAACGATATGCATGTATTGCCCCGGCATTGCAGCCACATTGTTGGCGTCGAATTCGCCTGCGATCAGACCCGCCACGAGATTACCCAAGGACATGGCGAGGAACCACATTCCCATCATCTGTCCGACGAAACGTTTGGGGGTCAATTTGGTGTAGTAGCTCAAGCCCACGGGACTTAGGCACAGCTCGCCGAAGGTGTGCAGCAGGTAGGTCAGTATCAGCCAGTAGGGCAGCACCTTCGAGCCGGACGCGACAATGGAGGCCGCCGCCGCCATGACCAAGAATCCCGAACCCATCAGCATGACGCCGAGCGCAAACTTCGCCGGAGCCGACGGATTGAGGTTGCGCTTGGCGAGCGCGATCCACATCCAGGCGAAGAACGGCGCGAAGATGATGATGAAGGCTGAATTCAGCGATTGGAACCAGCCGGTGGGAATGACGAAGTCGAGCGCCGAGATCACGCGATTGGTGTAGCGTTCCGCAAACAAATTCATCGACGAACCGGCCTGCTCGTAGCCTGAAAAGAACAACGCGCAGCCGACAAACAGCACCACCAGCACCACCCCGCGCCGTCGCTCCTCGCGATTGAGTCCGGCGGCGGTGAAGTAGTAGAGGAAGTACAGCGCCGCCATGCCGAGGATGGCATACGCCGCGATTCGCGCCAGCGCCAGAGCGTTCACGGGAATCCAGCCCGCAGTGACGGCCGTGAGCAGCAGCGCCGATAGTCCGGCCACTGACCAGAATCGCCGCCAGGGCGGCGCCCGGACAATGCCGTCCGCACCAACGGTATCGACCAGGGTGCCGGCAGCTCCCAAATGGCGGCGCGTCCAATGGAACTGCAGCACGCCGACGGCCATGAAGATTGCTGCCGCCGCGAAGCCGGCGCGCAGACCGAAGTACTGTTGCGCCAGGCCGGTGATCAAGGGCCCCAACAGACCGCCGATATTGATTCCGATATAAAAGAGGGTGAATCCGGAATCGAGCCGCGCCCCGCCCTCCGGGTACAAGTCTGCGACGATGGCGCTGACATTGGGCTTGAGCAGCCCAACGCCGATTATGATGACGACGAGACCGAGGTAAAAACCGCGTGGGCTCGTGGACATGGCCAACAAGGCGTTGCCGAAGGCAATGGCCAAACCTCCAGCGAGTACCGCACCCTGCGCGCCGATAAGTCGATCCGCGATCCATCCGCCGGGCAGCGCCGCGAGGTACACCCCTGCGGTGTATAAGCCGTAGATGGCGGTAGCGGTTTTGTCATCGATGCCGAAGCCGCCGCTGGAGACCGCGGCGACCAGGAACAACACCAGCACGGCGCGCATGCCGTAGTAGGTGAATCGTTCCCACATCTCAGTGAAGAACAGCGTGGCGAGGCCGCGCGGGTGCCCGAAAAAAGTGGCGCTCAAGGCTG
>JAYTXS010000151.1:0-3070 GCA_043742845.1 Gammaproteobacteria bacterium | reverse complement strand
CTCGACGAAATCGTGGTCACGGCGGCCTTACGCCGGACCAGCGTGGCCGAACTGCCGCAGAGCGTCACGGTGCTCGACCGCGCCACCCTGCAAGGCGCGGGCGTGCAGCACTTCGAGGATGTTCTGGCCCTGGTGCCGGATCTGAACTGGGCCGCCGGAACTTCGCGGCCGCGATTCTTTCAGCTGCGCGGAATCGGCGAAGTAGAGCAATACCAGGGCGCGCCCAACCCTTCGGTGGGTTTTCTGATCGACGATATCGACTTCTCCGGGGTGGGCATGCCGGCCACGCTGTTCGACACGCAGCAGATCGAAGTGCTGCGCGGGCCGCAGGGCACGGCCTACGGCGCCAATGCCTTGGCGGGATTGATCAGCGTGCGCACCGTCGATCCCGGCGCCGATTTCGAATTGCATGCGCAACTCACCGGCGCCGACTATGACACGCGCGCGGTCGGCCTCGCCGTCGGCGACGGCTTTGCCTCCGGAAGCGCCGGCTGGCGCTTGGTAGCGCAGCAGTACTCGAGCAATGGCTTCCGACACGATGCCTACCTCAATGAGAACTCCACCAACGGATTCGATGAGGGCACTCTACGCGGCAAGCTGCGCTGGCAGATCAACGACGACCTGCGCGCGGACCTGTCCTTGATGCATGTCAACATTAACAACGGCTACGACGGCTGGTCGATCAACAATACCTTCACGACCTATTCGAATCAGCCCGGCCGCGACGCGCAATTGTCCAACGGCGCCGCCCTTCGTCTCGTCGGCAGCATCGACGGCGTGGGGGAACTGCGCAGCGTCACCAGCGCTGCCAGCTCCAAAATCACGTATTCCTTCGACGGCGATTGGGGCAACGATGTGCTGTGGGGGCAGTACGCGCCCTACGATTATTTCCAGAGCGACAACCGCACCCGCCGTACTCTGGCCGAAGACCTGCGGCTGATTGCCGATCCTTCCCGCGCACTATTCGGCCGCATTCGCTGGCTGGCGGGCGCCTACGCGCTGCGCCTCACGGAGTCCGACGACCTCCTCTACACGTATGACGATCAGTACTATGGGGCGGGCAGCAGTGGCCTCAACAGCAAGTACCGCGCAACCGATGTGGCGCTGTACGGCACGCTGGATGGCGACGTGGGCCGGCGCTCGACGCTATCGGGCGGCCTGAGGGTGGAGCAGCGCCAAGCCCATTATGCGGACAGCGCCGACGTGCAAACGCAGTTTCCCAACCAGACCAATCACATGGTGGGCGGGAATCTTTCCTGGGAAGCGCGCATGGATGACGGCAATCATATTTACGTGACGCTGGCGCGCGGTTACAAGGGCGGCGGCTTCAACATCGGCTCGCAGGTTTTGTCCGAACAGCGCAGCTTCAACCCCGAATCGCTGTGGAGCATCGAGACCGGTGTGAAGCATGCGCCCGCGTTGAGCGCGCTGCAGCTGCAAGCCGATGTGTTCTACATGCGCCGTCAAAACATGCAGGTGTACTTGTCGGAGCAGTTGCAGCAGAACAACCCCTTGGCCTACGTGTTCTACACGCAGAACGCCAGCAACGGCGAGAACTATGGCGTGGAAGCCGAAGCCGCTTACCACCTCGGCCGCTGGCAATTCTCCGGCAGCGGATCGCTGCTGCGCACACGTTACATCGGCGTGACCGGCGAGTTCGCTAGCCTTGCGCTCGACGGGCGCGCCCAGCCCTTCGCACCGAGTTATAAATTGTCCGCAGCAGTGGAGTACCGCCACCCCGCCGGATGGTTCGCGCGCTTGGACGCCTCGGCCATCGGCAGCTTCTACTACTACACCAGCGATGCGCAGGCCTCGAGCGCCTACCATCTGGAGAATGTGCGTCTGGGGTATCAGCGCAAAGCGTGGACCACCAGTCTGTGGGTTCGCAATGTCTTCGATGCGCGCTACGCCCAACAGGGATTTTATTTCGAGTTGATTCCGAACCACCCGAACCAATCCTTCCTGCAGCAGGGCGATCCGCGCCAAGTGGGAATTACCATCAACTACGAGCTGCGCTAGCCAGGCTCCCGGTCTAGGTGGCCGGCGAAGCTGCAGGCGCGTTCGCGGGATGCTGCGCAGCAGGCTTGTGCGCGTCGGGGGCCGCCGCCTCCTCACCCAACAAATAAGCGTCCAGTACTTTGCGCGCAATGGGCGCTGCGTTGGACGCACCGAATCCTGCGTTCTCCACCAGAACGGAAATAGCGATCTTGGGGTCATCGATCGGCGCGAAGGCAATGAACCACGCGTGCTCGCGCTTGCGTTCGTCGGCGTCCTTGTGCTTCGTGCTCTCGGTTTGTTTGACCGTGACGACTTGCGCGGTGCCGGTTTTTCCACCCCATTTGTACTTGGCGCCGGCACCCGCCACATGCGCCGTGCCGCCCGGGTTCACGGTCCCTATCATGCCGTCGAGTACCACGCTCCACTGCTCGTCGGTCGCAATATCGATCGGCTTCAGGAGCACCGGTGCGCGCGGGGTGATATCCGTCGCTCCCGGAGCACGCGTCGCCGCGACCAGGCGCGGAGTCGCGACGATCTGACCTCGCTCGGAAATCTCAGCGGCAAAGCGCGCCTGCTGCAAGGGCGTCACGGTAATCGGACCTTGTCCGATTCCCATGCTGACGGTCTCGCCGGGAAACCAAACTTGGTCAGCCTTTCTCTTGAAGACGCGCCGTTTCCATTCAGGCGATGCGTACAGCCCGGGCTTCTCGCCCGGAATATCGATGCCTGTCAATTCGCCATAGCCGAAAGCACTCATGAATTCGTGCATGTGATCGATGCCCATTTTTCCCGCCAGCCGGTAGAAGTACACGTCGCAGGATCTGGAAATGGCGGTGCGCATATCGACATTCCCGTGCACCTCGTCGTCACGATACTTGTTGCTGCTGCCGGGCAATGTAAAGTAGCCGGGACAGTACTGGATCTGCTGCGGCGTGATGACGCCGTACTTCTGCCCGGCGAGCGCGTACAGCGGCTTGACCGTGGAACCCGGCGGGTACGCGCCGCGCAGCGCGCGATTCAGCAGCGGGATGTCGATATTGTTGGATAGTGCTGCGTACTGCGCGACCGACAG
>JAYTXS010000150.1:0-3721 GCA_043742845.1 Gammaproteobacteria bacterium | reverse complement strand
TGAGCTACAAGGGCGGGGACGAATTTCAAGCCGCGGCCCGCGGGCGCAACTTGCAGCAGGCCGTGTTCATCGATTCCACCGGCCGCGCCTACAGCCTGGACGCTCATCAGCTACCGGCCGCCCGCGGCTACGGCGAGCCGCTGTCCGGCAGCGTGGATCCGCCCGACGGCGCCACCTTTGCGGCAGTGCTGATCGGCGAACCCGACGACACCTGGCTCCTGGCGAGCGACGCTGGCTACGGGTTCGCCGTTAAATTGCGCGACATGTACGCCCGCAACAAGAAAGGCAAATCCATACTCAAGGTGCCGGAGAACGCCAAAGTTCTCCCCGCGCAGCCGATCACCCAGAAGACGGCACTCGCTATATTCGTCAACAACGACGGCGAGGTGCTGGCGCTGCCGGCGGCGCAGATCGAAGAGATGGCCGCGGGTAAGGGCCAAAATCTTTTCGGCATTCCCGGCAAGAAATCCGCGGATCGCGACGAGTACTTGGTAGCCATGGCGGTGGTCAGTGCGGGTGAAGTGCTGACCATTTATAGCGGCAACAGCGCGCCGATGAAGCTCAAGTTCGAGGAGCTGAAGCAATTCCAGGACAAGAAAGGTCAGCGGCGACAGCGCTTCTCACGCGCTTATAAACAGGTCGACAGGCTCGAAACATCGGGCGGCTAACGGGGCCAGGAGTGAGGGCGCACCTTAAGACAACGTAGGAGCAGTTGTCTTAAGGTACGCCCTCACCCCTGGCCAACGTTTGAACGCTCGTCGGTTAGAGCACTGGTTGGGAGTGGAAGTAAAGATCGCGACAACTGCTGCCTTTCATTGTCGCGATCTTTACTTCCACTCCCGGCGAGAGGCCTAGCCTAGCGGTCACCCGACATGGTCACGTCCTCGGGAGCGTTCACGAAGTACCCCTGAATGAACTCGATGCCGAGTTGCCACAGCACGGCCATGGTGTTGGCGTCTTCCACTCGTTCGGCCACCGTTTCAACGCCTCTGCGTTTCGCCGCTTCGACCAGGCCCTTGACGCGCTGCTGCTGTATTTGATTGGTCGACAGTCCCTGCATGAGAGAGCCGTCGATCTTGATGAAATTCATGTCGAGTTCGGCGAGCAGCTTCAAGGGATCGCGGCCGGTGCCGAAATGTTCAAGCGCGAAGCGAAAGCCGAGCTTGCGCAGGTTCTCCGCCAATTCCTTGGTCTGCCGCACGTACTGGGTGGCAAGATCTTCGGTCACTTGGATGCAGATGCGCTTAGGTTCGATCTTGAGCGATTTCAGCTGCGGCTCGAGCCAGCTCAACAGGCTCTTGTCGAGCACGGTATCCTTGGATACGCGCACGAAAATACAGGCGGCCTTGCGATTGGCGGCGAATGACATCGTTGCGCCGATCACCCAGCGATCGATGTTTTTCATCAGGTCGTTGCGCTCCGCGGCTGCAATGAATTCCGCGGGCAGGACCTCTGAGCCTTGTTCATCCAGCATGCGCACCAAGACGTCAAACATGCCCTTGTCTTCGCCCAAGAGACTGGCAATCGGCTGCTGCACCAGACGGAAGCGATTCTCCATCAGAGCGCTCTTGATGTGCTTGACCCAAATCTTGTCGTAGGCTTGCACGCGGGTGTCCGTATCGGACTTGTCCACGGCGTACATTTGATTGCCGCCGAGCTCGCGCCCGCGCTTGGTGGCGCTCACGGCATCGGTAATCGCCGCCGGCACATCGGGATTCGCCAGCGGCAGCAGTCCCAAGCCGACGGTCACCGTGGCCGACAGATTTTTCTCCTCGAAAGTGAAGGTATGCTCATTCATCCGCTTCACGACATTCTCGGCCCAGGTTTCGACGTCACGGGCCGTGCCGCGCTCGAGCAGCACTAAGAACGCATTGCCGCCGAAACGGCCGCACAAATCCGTCGGTGTGAGCTGCGAGCGCAGTAAATCCGCGAGCTGCGCCATGAAGTCTTCGCTGGTGAGCACGCCGATGGAGTTCTGAATTTCGACGAAGCGGTCGGGCTTGATATGGGCAAATTGGCGCACGCCGCCCTTCATGCCTGTGGCGCAACGCTCGCGTACCGCTGCGATCAGGTAACGCTGCTGCAGAAAGCGCGTAGTGGCGTCGTTCTTCACCGCGTCGGCGAGCTGCACTTCGAGATCGTGATCCTTCTTGTGCGTGGCCGATATGGCGATACGAATGGCCGGCTCATTCTCGTAGTCGGCCTTGGTCAGCAGCAGCTCGAGCGCCAGATTGGAGCCGTCCGACAGCAGGGCCTGCACTTTGAGTCCATGTCCGGACCATTTGCCCTGCAGGCAGGCCACCAGGGCGCCCTTGAGCGCGGGGTGCGTCTCCTGCTCGAACAAATCCATGAGCGGCTGACCGGTCAGTGCATCGTCGCCCGAATAGCCGAACAGCTCGAGCCAAGCCCGGTTCGCATCCACGATGATGCCTTCCTGAACGTGCGTGATGGCGTCGGCCGAGCCCTCGAGGAAATTCTGCAGCTGCTCGCGGTACTCGCGCGCCGAGGACAGCGTGGTCGAGAGCGCACGCTCCAATCGATAGGCGCGAAGTTCGCGGGTGGCGACCGATTGCAGGCGGCTGAGGTTGGCGAGTGTCACGACATCTTGCGCACCCAAGCGCATGGCATCAGCGATCGCGGCCTCATCGACGTGCTCGCGGACGATCAGAACCGGCATGCCGGGCGCGCTCTGCTGTTTGACCTTCATCAGCGAGGCTAAATCGACGCTGAGCTCCTCGATGAAGGCGATGAGCATTTCCGGGTTCAGCTGCGTCAGGGCATCCCCTAGGTCGCGAGCATCCGGCAGCCAGGTGCAATGCACGGGGTGGCCCGCCTTGCGCAGTGCGCTATTGATCGCTTCAACGTGGTCCTGCGACCTCGTCATGACGATCATCGGAACCGCCCCCTGTTCGCTCACGGGTCAAAATCCTCGTAAAATGGCCACCGAGTGTAACACCTGGTTTTTTTGGATTCTGGGACCCAAGTCAAAGGCGGCCGGGTTATTTGGCCGGCCGCAAAAAGCGCCCAATTGGCTTTAGGTTAGGGGTTGCAGCTATCATACGCGCCCTTCCAGCCCGAGGCCTTCGATGGCGAACTACAGCACGAACGAATTCAAGTCCGGTCTCAAGATTCTGATCGACGGCGACCCCTATGCCATCGTCGAGAACGAAATGGTCAAGCCGGGTAAGGGTCAGGCTTTCAATCGCGTCCGCGTGCGAAACCTCAAGACCGGGCGCACCATCGAACGCACCTGGAAGTCCGGCGATACCGTCGAAGCGGCTGACGTGGTCGATACGGACATGCAGTATCTGTACAGGGACGGCGATTTTTTCAATTTCATGGTGCCCGATACTTTCGAGCAGCTGACTGCGTCCAAAGAAGCCGTGGGCGACGGGGCACAGTGGTTGAAGGACGGCACCGTCTGCGTGGTGACCTTGTGGAACGGCGTACCGTTGCAGGTCACTCCACCGGCCCATATGGAACTCAAGGTCATCGAGACCGATCCCGGTGTGCGCGGCGACACCGCTACCGGCGGCTCCAAGCCCGCCAAGCTTGAAACCGGAGCCATGGTGCGGGTGCCGCTGTTCATCAACGAAGGCGAGATTTTGCGCATCGACACGCGGACGGGTGAGTACTTGTCGCGAGGCAAGCACTAAGGCCGGTGATTTTGACTGGCTGAAGCATTGGACCGTCAGCCTCACAGTGCGGATAGCGCTGGAGA
>JAYTXS010000149.1:0-10644 GCA_043742845.1 Gammaproteobacteria bacterium | reverse complement strand
TTTGGGCTGAATCCCAGCCGCGACATTCACGCGCTGCCGTCGCCGCTGATAGGCAAGGCGGCGCCGCTGTTTGCGCTCAGCGATGTACTTGAGGCAACGCGCACCGTGAGCAACGCCGATCTGAAGGGCGAGGTGTACTTGTTGAATGTGTGGGGCACGTGGTGCATCGCGTGCCGCCAGGAACACGAAGCGCTGCTCGCCATCTCGCAGCAACAGGTGCTGCCGATCATCGGCATCGATTGGTCGATCGATCACACGATGAATGAGCGCGATAAAGCGCAAAAATGGCTGGGGAAACTCGGAAACCCGTATACCTCGGTTGCCTTCGATCTGGAGGGTCGCACCGTCATCGATCTGGGCGTTACCGCGGCGCCGGAGACATTCCTGGTCGATGGCCAAGGTCGCATACTGTATAAATTCGCTAATGCCATGACGCCTGACGTGTGGCAGCGCGAATTTCTCCCGCGAATTGCTGCTGCTCGCCGAGGCGGCGCATGACCGGGCGCCGAGTGTCTGCTGCTGTCGGCGGGCCGGCGCCGGCGCTGAGGCTGATGCTGATGCTGATGCTGTTCGCCGCGACGGACGCGCCAGCGGCCACTACCCCGGCTACGGCCCCCGTTGCCGCGGGCGAGCCTGCCGCGGTCACTGCGAAATCTGCCGTGGATATCAATGGTCAGCTCGAAGATCAGGGCCTGCAAAGCCGCTTCGAACAAATCACCAAGAAGCTGCGCTGCCTCGTTTGTCAGAACGAAACCATCGCCGATTCGAACGCCGAGCTGGCGCGCGACCTTCGCCGTCAGGTGCAGGAAATGCTGGTGGCGGGGAAAAGTGATGACGCGATATTCGACTTCATGACGGACCGCTATGGTGAGTTCGTGCGTTTCAGTCCGCCACTGACACGCAAGACCCTGCTCATCTGGGGCGCTCCATTTCTTATGCTGCTGCTGGGTGCCGTCATCATCTATCGTGTGGTGCGCATTCGCGGGGCAATGCCCCTGGATGATGAAATCGCCGCCGGCTCCGACTTAAAATAACTATGACTACTTTTCTCATTATCGCAGCCGTCATGGCCGCGATCGCTGCCGCAGTGGTTGCCTTGCCGTTGCTGCGCGAGCGGCAAAGCCGCATGGCGGGTGTCGTGGCGGGGGTGATCGTGATCGGCGCGGCCGCGGGTCTTTATCCGCTCTGGTCGAATTGGAATTGGCACCCGCGGGCGGATTCCGCGGCTGCGGACGGCGGTCCCGACGTCTCTGCCATGGTCGCCAAGCTGGAAAAGCACCTGCGTGACGAGCCTAACGATCTTCAGGGCTGGCTGATGTTGGGACGATCCTATGTAGCCTTGAATCGCTCGGACGATGGCATTGTCGCCTACGATCGCGCGCATCGGCTGGACCCGAAGAGCGCCGATGCGGCCATGGGCCTGGGCGAGGCCATGAGCTTGCGAGCGGGCGGCGAAATCACGCCGCCGGCCGCGGACTTGTTCGAGACGGCGTTGGTGTTGGCGCCCAGTAATCCCAAGGCGCTGTTGTACGGCGGATTTGCGGCGGCCGCGCGCGGCGATCGGGCGCTGGCGCGCAGCCGTTGGACGGCGCTCAAGGCCCAGCATCCACCGGAACGGATCGAGCAAATGCTCGATGTGCGCATTGCAGAAATGGATGCCCCGTCCGGACTCGACGGGGGACCTGACCGGGGTGCTGACGCCGGGCCCAGCGCGGGCCGCCCCGCCCCAACCAGCGCCGGCCAGCCCGCCGGACTGGCTGCGGCAGTGCCCGGCGCCGGGGCATCCGGGACGAGCGCGTCGCCCGCCGGGACGAGCCCGTCGAACGGGGGCTTAAGCGCAGCGCTCGTCACTGTCACAATCTCGCTTGCACCCTCGTTGAAATCACGACTGGTATCGGAGGCCCCTTTGTTCGTCTTTGCGCGTGAGCCCGGCAGCCGCGGTCCGCCGCTGGCAGCCAAGCGCCTGTCGAGCACGGCCATCGGCACGGCAACGAGCTTGTCGCCGGCCGATTCGATGATGCCCGGACGCGTACTGACCAGCGGACAACGGGTATCCATTACGGCGCGCATCTCCTTCAGTGGACAGCCCGTGCCATCGACGGGTGATTTGTATGGCGAACTCACCTACGAGGTGGGACGCGACGGAGTGCGCAATCTCGTGATTGATCGCGTCGCCGAGTAGCAACGATGAGCGTCGCGAAATATCTGATGGCGGGAAGGATCGCCCTCGCTGCGCGAGGCAGCGGATGTCTGTGAACGATATACTGTGGGGCTTGCCGGGGATGTGCTGTCATGAATGTAGCTGCTAAGGAATATCCGGAGATCATGCAGTCGGCGCGGCCGAATCCACGCGCAGTGTGGTTCCGAGCGGCGATCATCGTCGCGGTTGTCGCCTTTGTCGGCGTGCTCGCCTGGCGCGTGACGCACGGTCTGGCGGCAAAGCCTGTGGTCAAGGTGACCATTCCCACGGTGTCCGTGACCCAGGCAGCGGTCACCACGGTGCCTACCACCGTCAGCATCATCGGCACCCTTGCGGCGCGCTACGACATGCCCATCGGAGTCGAAGGGGATGCCGGCCGGGTGGCGGCAATCTACGTGGAGGCCGGCGATCATGTGAAACGCGGCCAGGTTCTGGCGCGGCTCAACGTGTCGGTGCTGCAGCCGCAGGTCACCAATCTCGAAGCCGCACTCGAGCAGGCACGCGCCGAAGCCGAATTGGCCGATGCCGAATACAAACGCGCGCAGGCCGTCGGCGCCTCGGGTGCCTTGTCCGCGGAAGAGACGCAGCGTCGCAAGTCGGCCGGAGTCACCGCCGCGGCCAAAGTTAAAGTCGCGGCGGCGCAATTGGCCGAGGCGCAGGCGCGCCTGGCGCGGGCCGAGGTGCGTGCACCTTCCGACGGCGTCATCTTGACGCGCAACGTCGAGGTGGGACAGACGGCAACGCCTGGGGGCGAGGCCCTGTTTCGCTTATCTGAAGGCGGTGAAATCGAGCTGCGCGGACAGGTGGCGGAGCAGGATCTGCCGCTGTTGAAGGTCGGGCAGGTCGTGAATGTGCGCTTGACGGGCACCTCGCAGATGCACCAAGGCCGAGTGCGCTTGCTGCCGGCGGTGATCGACCCGCAAACCCGCCTCGGGATGGCGCGCGTGTCCCTGACCCCTGACCCCAATCTGCGCCCGGGGGCCTTTGCGCGTGCCGAGGTCACGGTCAGCGACGCCGAGCGCGCGGTGCTGCCGCAAACCGCGGTGTTGAACGACGAGAAGGGCAGCTATGTGCTGATCGTCAATGGCGAGAACAAAGTGGAGCGGCGCAGCGTGCGCGTCTCCGGGATCGTGCAAAGCGGCGTGACCATCGCCGAGGGCATCGACGGCAAGGATCACGTGGTGACCACCGCCGGCGCCTTCTTGCAGGAGGGAGAGGTGGTCAAACCGGTGGCGCGCGGATCATGAGAAATATCTCGGCTTGGGCGATTCGCCATCCCGTGACGCCCATCGTGATGTTCGTGGTGCTGTTTTTCCTCGGCATCGTTGCGTTCATTCGCCTGCCGATCAATCTCAGCCCGGATATCTCCTTTCCCCTGGTGAACGTCAATATTTCTCAGCCGGGCGCCGCGCCAACGGAATTGGAGACGCAGATAGCGCAAAAGGTCGAGGGATCGATCTCCAGCATCGGCAATGTGCGCAATATCACCACCTTCATCGTCGAAGGCCAGGTGAACATCTTTTTGCAGTTCGAAATCGGTACGCCCATCGATCGCGCGGTGACCGACGTACGCGACGCCGTGGCCAAGGTGCGCAACGACTTGCCGCAGGGCATCTTCGAGCCGCTGGTGACGCGCCAGAATGTCGATGGCGGCGCCTTCGCCTACTACGCCGTGACGACTACGGATATGACCCCGGTGCAGCTCAGCTGGTTCATCGACAATACGGTGACCAAACGCTTGCTGGGAGTGTCCGGCGTAGCGCAAGTGTCGCGCGGCGGAGGCGTCAGCCGGGAGATTCGGGTCGAGCTCGATCCCGCGCGCATGCAGGCGCTGGGAGTGACGGCGGTTGAAGTCAACGAGCAGTTGCGGCAGCTCAATCTCGATGCCGCCGGCGGCCGTGCCCAGGTAGGCGGCGGCGAACAGGCGATTCGAGTGCTGGGAGGCGCGAAGACAGCGGCGGCCTTGGGCGATACCCTGCTGATTCTGCCGGGTGGAAAATCGGTGCGTCTGAGCGAGATCGCGGACGTGCGCGACAGCATCGAGGAAGTGCGCAATATTGCCAGGCTCAACGGCCGTCCCGCCACCACCTTCGGCGTATCCAAGGCCAAGGGCGCATCGGATGTCAGCGTTGCCCAAGCCGTGGAAGCCGAGCTCGACAAGCTCAAGGCGGAGAATCCCGCGGTGCACATGAGCAACATCTTCACCTCGGTTGACCACACGCTGCGGACTTATCACTCGGCGATGAGCGCGCTGGTCGAAGGATCGTTGCTGGCCGTCGCCGTGGTCTGGTTCTTTCTGCGCAACTGGCGCGCAACGCTCATTTCCGCGCTCGCGATTCCGCTGTCGGCCATACCGACCTTCGCCTTCATGCAGTGGATGGGATTTACACTCAATCAAATCACCTTGCTCGCGCTCTCGCTGGTGGCGGGCGTCTTGGTGGACGATGCCATCGTCGAAATCGAGAATATCGTGCGTCATATGCGCATGGGCAAGAGCTGCTACCAGGCCGCCATCGATGCGGCGGATGAGATCGGGCTGGCAGTGGTGGCGACCTCGTTTACCATCATCGCGGTATTTTTGCCCGTGAGTTTCATGGGTGGGGTGAGCGGCCAGTTCTTCAAGCAGTTCGGGCTCACCGTCGCGGCGGCGGTGTTCGTGTCCCTGATGGTGGCCCGGCTCATTACACCCGTACTTGCGGCGTACGCGCTGAGCAGCGATTCGCTGGTCGTGCACAATACCGACGGTCCCATCATGACGCGCTACCTCACGCTGCTGCGCTGGTGCGTCGCAAATCGCTGGAAGACCATTGCGGCGGGCACCTTGTTCTTCGTGCTGTCGCTGGCGTCGTTGGGGATAGTGCCGACGGCATTCGTGCCGCCTGAGGATTTCTCCAACGCGGAGCTGCAAATAGAATTACCGCCGGGCGGTAGGCTCGAGGACACCGCGCGAGTCTCTGCGGCGGCGGTGCAAGTCTTGAGGAAGTCTCCCGAGGTGACCGACGTGGTGGAGTTCGTCGGCGGCGAGGACGGCGAGATCCGCACCGGCACCATTTATGTCAGCCTGGTGCCGCGGACCGAGCGCAGCCTCAGCCAGAAGCAGTGGGAACAGAAAATGATGCCGCTGCTCAGTCAAGTCGCCGACGGGCAGCTGAACTTCTCCGAAGGCGGCGGTGGGCGCGACATACAGCTGTACCTGACCGGCGATAACCCTGAGCTGGTGCAGGCCACCGGCCACAAGGTGTTGGCGGAAATGCGCGCCTTGAGCGAGATTCGTGATCCACGCATTCGAGGCGATCTACCGCGGCCGGAAATCGTGGTGCACCCGCGGCTCGACATCGCAGCGCAGTTGGGCGTGAGCGTGCAGAGCATCAGTGAAACCATCCGTATCGCGACGCTCGGGGACTTGCCGCAGAACGGCGCCAAGTTCTCCTTGTCCGACCGTCAGATTCCGATCCGCGTGAGCCTGGTCGAGAGCGCGCGACGCGATCTCTCGACCTTGGAGAACTTGCCCGTGCCGACGACCTCCGGCAAGAGCGTGCCGCTCAAGTCGGTGGCGGATTTGAGCTTCGGTCAGGGCCCCTCTGCGGTGCGTCGCTACAATCAGAGCAGGCGTCTGTTTCTCGAGGCCGACATGGCACAGGGCGTGGAACTCGGCACGGCCACCAAGAAAATATATGCACTGCCGACGCTCAAGCACCTGCCGGAAGGAGTGCACTTGATCGAGACCGGCGACACGGAATTCATGAAGGAGCTGTATCAGAACTTCATGCTGGCGGTGGGCGCCGGTATTCTCATGGTGTTTGCGGTGCTGGTGCTGTTATTCGTACGCGTGTTCCAGCCCATTACGATTTTGTCGGCGCTGCCGCTATCCCTGGGCGGTGCGGTGCTGGCGCTGCTGCTCACCGGCCTGCCGTTCTCGCTGCCGGTGGTGATCGGCATCCTGATGCTGATGGGCATCGTCGGCAAGAACTCCATACTACTGGTGGATTTTGCCATCGAGGAAATGCGCGCCGGCAAGCCGCGCGTCGCGGCCATCCTCGAGGCAGGACATAAACGCGCGCGCCCCATAGTGATGACCACCGTGGCGATGGTGGCAGGCATGCTACCGGTGGCGATCGGTTGGGGCGGCGATAGTGATTTTCGCGGACCGATGGCGATTGCCGTGATCGGCGGGCTCATCACCTCGACAGCGCTCACCTTGGTCATCGTTCCAGCGGTGTTCACCGTGCTCGATGACGTTGAGCGCTGGATTGCGCCGAAGGCGGGGAAGTTGCTGGCGGAATCGCCGACGCCGCCCGCGCCGCCCGCATTGCCCGGCCCAGAAGCGGCTGTCTAAAGAATCCTTGCCGCTCGCAGTCCGATTGATGCTGACAGCGGCGCTAGGTCTGGCCTTGTCGCAGGGCGCAGGCGCGGATGTGCTCGACAGTGTCAACTGGGCGCGGCTGCACGGTTGTAGCGCCGCGGGCGCGCGAGTCGCCTTGCAAGGCAGCGTGAAACTGCAAAATGCCGCCAGTCGAGTGGCCGGCGGCGCGCAATTGCATGAGGCGCTGGCCCGTGTCGGCTATGCCGGATCGGAATTCTCGGCGCTGCATATCTCGGGCGCGACCAGCGATGCGCAGGTCTCGCGTATGCTCGCCGCCAACTACTGCCGCACCCTCACCGATCCGCAGCTGCGGGAATTCGGTGCAGAACGCCGCGGCACGCAGCTGTGGATCGTGCTTGCGGCGCCGGTTGCCATCCCTTCCGCCGCCGACGCCGAGAGCGTGAGCCGGCGCATGCTTGAACTGGTGAATCAGGCGCGTGCCGCCGGCCAACGCTGCGGCGCCAAGTATTTTAGTTCGGTGGCGCCGTTGACGCTCAATCGCAGCTTGAGCAATGCGGCGCTGGAGCATTCGCGCGACATGGCGGCGCACGGCGAGTTCGATCATCGCGGCCACGACGGCAGTACTCCCACGGTGCGGGTGCAACGTGCGGGCTACGGCAAGTACCTCATCGTCGGCGAAAATATCGCGGCCGGCGCGATGACTCCGCCGGAGGCGATCCGAGGCTGGCTGGCAAGCCCGGCGCATTGCGAGAACATCATGGATGGACGTTTCACGCAGATCGGCAGCGCCTACGCGGAGAATCTGCATTCTGCGGCCGGCATGTACTGGACGCAGGACTTCGCCGCGCCGCGTTAGTGATCACGGGACGGCGTCGATAGCGCCTTGCAAGCTCTCGAGAAATTCGGTGGCAATGAGCAGTTTCTGCGGATCACAATTGAGCAGCAGCTCCTTGCGAAATGCCGTGGCCTGCGCGAGTACCTTGCCGTAGAGGAGCGTACCGGCCTCGGTCAGCACCACTCGCTTGATGCGCCGGTCGGTGGTGGAAGGTTCACGCATCACGAAGCCGGCTTTGACCAAGCGGTCCACCATGGCGACCATGGTGGCGCCTTCTACCCCGAGACGCTCTGCCAGTTCGGACTGCGATAGGGGAGAACTTGCCTTGGCGGCCATCGCGATGGTCATCCAACTCGCCTGGCTAACGCCCAAGTATTTGAGCCGGCGGTCCAGAGCCTGTCGCCAGGCTCGCGAACTACTGTGCAGGGCGCTGCTGAAGCGTTCCGCAAGATCCGTCATATACAAAGTGCTCTAATCGTTAGGAGTCTAATTAACATAGCACTTCAACGCGGATACCGGAACAACAATCGACTCCCATTAGGCTTTCAGCCACACGATGGTGGCGATACCGGCGAAGGTCATCAGCAGCGAGCCCACCAGGTGCACCGCCACGGCGCCCAGCGCCCAAACCATGCGCCCCGACTGCAACAGCATCACCACCTCGGCCGAAAAGGTCGAGAAGGTGGTCAATCCTCCGCAGAAACCGGTGGTCACGAACAGCCGCCACTCAGGCGCGAAGTTCGGATAGGTGGCGAAGAACGCGATCGCCATGCCGATGATGTAGCAGCCGATGAGATTCGCTGCCAGCGTGCCCGGTGGAATTGCCGGCAAGTAGCGGTTCAGGAACAGGGCCAATACCCAGCGCAGAACACAACCGAGCATTCCCCCGATCGCCACCGCCACCAAAGGCCGCCACCCTATCGCCATCCGGTTTCCCTCGTTGACTTCTCGCGCCGGCCAGATCGTAATCGCTTCGGCGGTGTGAATCAAAGTCGCGGAGAGAGCGCTTGTCTGAAAGATCGAGTGTATTGCACAGCTGGTGCGTTCAGGCCGAATGGAATGCGCCCACCATCATCGGCGGTGAGGGCGCGCGCTTCTGGGACGAATCCGGCCACACCTACCTCGACATGAGCAGCTTGGCGGAATGCATGAACTTGGGTCATCAGCACCCGCGACTGATACGTGCCATTCAGGAACAGGCGCAGCAGCTGTGCTTCGTCAATTCGAGCTGGGGCGCCGCGCCGCGCCGCGCGCTGGCGGAACGGCTGCTGGAAATCTCGGGATTCGAGGGTGGACGGGTATTCTTTACCTTGGGCGGCGCCGATGCCAACGAGAATGCGGTGAAATTTGCGCGCCAGGCGAGCGGCCGCTCGCAAGGCAAAGTGGTCGCACGCGATCGTTCCTACCACGGTGCAAGCTACGCCACGATGGCGTGGTCCGGCGACAGCCGCACTCACAGCCCCGGTGATGAGGCGTTCAGCGTGCTGCGCGTGCCGCCGCCCTATGGCTATCGCTGTCCCTATGGAACCGCGAGTGATGCCGAGTGCGCGGCTCGCAACGTGGAGCACATCGGCGCGCTCATTCGCCAGGAAGGTGCGCAGAATGTCGCGGCGGTTCTGATGGAGCCGAACGCCGGCACGAACGGCATCGTCGCTGCGGATAATTTCTGGCCGGCACTGCGCAAACAGACGCGCCGCAGTGATGTTTATCTGATCGCCGACGAAGTCATGAGCGGCTTTGGGCGTTGCGGCGAATGGTTTGCGTGGCAGCAGCACGGCGAAGCGGGGCGCCCCGACCTCATGACGCTCGCCAAGGGGTTGACGGGCGCACATATTCCCTTGGGCGCGGTGATTCTGTCGGGAGAGGTGGCGGCCAAACTCGAACACAGCATGCTCAATACCGGATTGACCTACTGCGGGCATCCCTTGGCGTGCGCCGCCGGAGTCGCTGCGCTCGGCGCCTATCATGACGAGAAGCTCATCGAGCGATCCCGGCGCCTAGGCCGCGTGCTGCTACAGCGTCTGCACGCGATGCAGGATCGCCATGCGGTGATCGGCGACGTACGCGGCGCCAATGGACTGTTCGCCATCGTCGAATTGGTCAAGAGCCGCGCCACCCGCGAACCCCTGGCGCCCTGGCCGGCCGTGCATCCTTCCCTGGCGCGATTCGTATCGGTGGCGCGTGAGCGCGGCGTATCGTTCGCGGTTCGCGGCAACCTGATTATTCTCGCGCCGCCGCTCGTGATCGAGGAGAATGAATTGGAGCGCGCGCTCGATATAATGAATGCACTACTGGGGGAGATTGAGTTCACGTGAAAAAGCCGAACATCAAAACTGATTTGCCGGGCCCGAAGGCGCGCGAGCTGTTGGCGCGCGATGCGCTGGTCGTGTCGCCCTCCTACCCGCGCGACTACCCCTTCGTTATGTCGCATGGCAAAGGGGCAGAGATCTGGGATGTGGACGGCAACCGTTTCCTGGATTTTGCCGCCGGTATCGCGGTATGCAGTACGGGTCATAGCCATCCGGCCGTGGTTCAGGCCATCAAGGATGCGGCGGATAAATTCCTGCATATTTCGTCGGATTACTGGCACGAAGGCCAGGTCACGCTGGCGGAGCGACTCAATGAACTGTCGCCGTTGAAAGAACCCACGATGAGCTTTTTTGCCCAGTCGGGCACCGAGAGCGTGGAAGCGGCGTTGAAATTGGCGCGCTACACCACGGGACGTGGCCGCTTCATAGGATTCCTGGGCGGCTTCCACGGACGCACCATGGGCTCGCTGTCGTTTACTTCCAGCAAGTACACACAGCAAAAAGGCTTTTTTCCCAGCATGCCGGGCGTGACCCACGTGCCCTATCCGAACAATTACCGGCCGCTGTTCGCGGGAGCCGATCAGGGACGCGCGGTACTGCGCTACATCGAAGATGTGCTGTTCGTCAACAATGTGCCCGCCAGCGAAGTGGCCGGAATTCTCATTGAACCTATTCAGGGCGAGGGCGGATACCTGGTGCCGCCGGATGGGTTTCTGCAGGGATTGCGCGAGCTCTGCGATCGGCACGGCATTCTGCTCATATTCGACGAGGTGCAGTCGGGCATCGGGCGCACCGGCAAGATGTTCGCCGCGCAGCACTGGGATGTGGCTCCTGACATCATGACGCTGGCGAAGGGATTGGGGTCAGGAATGCCCATTGGCGTGGTGATCGCCAAGCGCAGCATCATGCAGAAGTGGACGCGCGGGGCGCATGGCAACACCTTTGGCGGAAATCCGTTGTGCTGCGCCGCTGCGCT
>JAYTXS010000148.1:0-3300 GCA_043742845.1 Gammaproteobacteria bacterium | reverse complement strand
ATCTTGGATTAGGAACTGTCCGTAGCGTGCCCAGTCGCGGGCGGTGGCGTACATATAGGAGGAGCCGACGAGGGTGCCGTATTCATCGGTTTCCATGGTCGCGCTGCTCATGCCGAGAGGCTTGAAGAGCTTTTCGGCGGGATACGCCGCAGCGAGTCTGCCGGCTGCGTCCTGAACGATGCGCGATAGGATATTCGCCGAGCCACTCGAATAACTCCAGACGGAACCCGGCGGGTGAATGAGCGGCTGGGCGCGCGCGAATCCGGCAGCGTCTCGTTCCAAGTACAACATGCGGGTGACGTCCGAGACGTTGCCGTAGGCTTCGTTGAATCGCAGCCCGCTCGACATGGCGAGGAAGTCTTGGATTCGAATTTTGTCGCGTCCATCTCCAGAAGCGGACCAGCCGGCGGGCTGATCGAGCGCGAGTCGGCCTTCTTTGACCAACATGCCGACGAGTCCCGCGACAACGGACTTGGTCATGGACCAGCCAAGTAGGGGAGTGGAAGAGGAGAAGCCTGCGGCATAACGCTCGGCGACGATGCGGCCGTGCTCGACCACGACGATGGCGCGCATGCCGGGGCCGGCGAGGGCGTCGTCGGCAAGCACGTGATCGAGCGCCTTGGTGGTGGCGACGGTGTTGCCGTCGGGCCAGAGTTCGGAGGCGGTTACCGTACCGGTGTTAGAACTTACGGCGCGCGGTGCGGCAATGCTGGCGTGCGTGGCGAATTCTAGGTCGCCGTCGGGGACAGCGGCGCAGCCGACGCCGGGTCGCGCGACGGCAAGGCCGTCACCAATGAAGCCTAAGAGGCCGGCATGGACCACCTGATGTTCTCTATCGACGGTGACATGCATGAGGCGCAGTAGCGCGATGCCCGGGGCTTGCACGTCGGAGCGTAGTACCTCGTCTGGGTCACGGCCGGCGAGAAATACATTGGAGCAAATAATCTTGGCGGAGTAGTTGGCGCCGACCCGCAATATGTCGGGCGGCTTGACCCACAGTGCCAGCAGCAGCACTGCCGGCAGAATAGCCAGGATGATGGCGATGCGAGAGAGCACTTTGCGCCATCGGTTTATCATTCAGCGGTGTTGCTCATGCTGCCGTGATGATTATTGTGCGGGAGCTCGCGAGGACTCTTCACCCGTGCTACCACCGCAGTTCTGCGAGCAGGGCGGCGTAGGTGTCGATGCCGTCCCAGAGATTTTTGAGACGGAGGTTTTCGTTGGCGGCGTGCTGGCCGTTGTCGTGATTGACGATGGGGACTCCGATGACGGGGATTTGCAACACGTCGGCGAACTCATACAGCGGTACGCTGCCGCCCACCATGGGTAGGACGACTATGGGGGCGGCCGCAGCCTTGCCGGCGGCTGCGATGACGGCTTTGCTGACGGGTGCGGAAAGATCGGCGCGGAAGGCGGGATAGCCGGACTCCCATTGTAATTTGATCAGGCGAGGAGACTGTAGGCGGGTGGCGAGGTCGGGCTCGCTGTCGATCAGCGTCCAGCCCTTCGCTCGCAAGAAGCGTTCGAATGCGCCGCGCACTGCCGCGGGCGTTTGATCAGGCACCAGGCGAAAGTCGATGGAGATGACGGCGGTGGTGGGTATGGCGTTGGTCGCAGATTCTCCGACTTGGCCTGAACGAATACCGCGGATATTGAGTGCCGGGCGCATGAGGCTTTCTGCTAGCTGCTCGTTGCCTTCGGAGCGGTCGATACCGAATTCGCGTTTCAGTTCATCGTCAATGGGTGGGAGATTCAACAGGGCGAGGTGTTCGGCGGGAGTGAGGGCCCGGATACCGTCGGCAAACCCGGGAATGAGAATCCGGCCGCTGTCGTCGCGCATTTGCGCGATCAAGGTGGCCGCCATGGCGGCGGGATTGGGAACCCAGTTGCCGTAGTGTCCATCATGCAGGGCGCGGAGCGGCCCGTAGATGGTTGCGTCCAAGCCGGTGACGCCGCGTGCACCGAAATAAATCATGGGCCGCCGTGTCTGATGCACAGGCCCGTCGCCGACGAGGATGAGGTCGGCGGCGAGCAAGCTGCGGTTGCTGCGCAGAACTTCTACCAAGTGCGGAGAGCCCGCTTCTTCTTCGCCTTCCCAGAGTACCTTGATGTTCACCGACGGCGACTTATGCATCGCTTTCAGCGCGTCGAAGGCAGTCAGGAATGCCGCGATAGACGCCTTGTCGTCGCTAACGGCTCGGGCGAAGAGCCGCCACTCCGGATCGAATCCGCCCTGTGCGTTCTTCCAGTCGATCTCGCGTTCGCTGCCGTTGAGCGGACCGCTGCGCATGAGCGGGACGAAGGGATCCGACGACCACTGCGACGGAGTGACCGGTTGACCGTCGTAGTGAGCATAGAAAATCACGGTGCGCCGGGCGTTGGCAACTTTGAGGGTGCCGAACACCAGGGGAGGAGTGCCGGTGCCGGCGCAGAGCTGCCGAGCCTCGAAGCCGCGCTCCTTCAATAGGGCTTCCAGGCGATCGGCGGCAGCTGCGATTCCAGCAGGATCGGCAGCCACGCTCTTGAAACGGGCGAGTTCCTCGAGGCGGGCGATGATGGCGGACTCATGCTGGGCGCGGTAGCCGTCGATTTGGCTTTTGAGGTCGGGGCCGTGCGCGGCGTTGGCGGCATGGGCGGTGTGCGACATGAGCGCAAGCGAGAGCAGTGATGCGCGGCAGGCGGCGATGACGGCGCTCCACTTCATGTTGGATCCTCTAGATTCGGGGGCTTAGGTATGACGGCGTTGAGCATAATAACGTAAGGGCGCGTACTGCTGGACTGACGGGCGGTCTTTGCCGGAAGATAGGGCATGAACAAAATACAGCTGTTTCGTACTACTTGGGTGTTCGCCGGCGTGCTCTGGAGCTGCGGCGGTTGGGCGGCAGCCGCGTCGACGGCGACAGTGACGCCGACTGCGACTGCGGCGGCGACCGCGACGGTCGCGTCAGCAACCCCGGTCAAGGGGGTGGCCACGACCAAAGGGGTGAATACGGCCAAGGGGGCGGCCGACACTCAGTTCGAGCGTCTGGTGGATGACTTTGTCTTCGGCACTCTGGCGTTGTCGCCGACGACGGCGACCGGCGTGGGTTACCACGTGCATCACGACGCACAGCTGGATGATGCGTGGGATGATTTCAGTGCGTCTGGAATTGCGGCGTCGCGAAGCTTCTTGCACGAGATGGAGGCGCGCATTGGCCGGCTTGACTCCGCCGCGCTGGATGCGGAGCAGCGGGCGGATATCGACATCATGCATGACGCTCTCGGTGCTTCGCGCTTGGAGCTGGATGAAATCCAGGGTTA
>JAYTXS010000147.1:0-45831 GCA_043742845.1 Gammaproteobacteria bacterium | reverse complement strand
TCGCGGCGCGGTTTGACGCGCAAGCCGAAGGCGACGTTCTCGAACACGGACATGTGGCGGAACAAGGCATAGTGCTGGAATACGAAACCGACCTTGCGAAGTATTACTCGGCAATCTTGCGGGTGCCGTGCTGATCGACGTATTTGTCCACTACGCTTACCGGCGGCTCCGCCACGATGCTCAAGGAGGGAGCGACAATATCGAACTTCGCAGGCCCCAGTTCCTTGACGGCAAGGAAGGCCTCGTTTTCCCAAGCCAGCAGCACATCGCCGATGCCGCGTTCGACGAAAGTCACCGTCGAACCGCGCGCACCTGAATCGAGGACCGGGACGTTCTTGTACAGCTTCTTGACGAAGGCCTCTGCGCTGGCGTCGTTGCCGCCGGGCTGCTTCAGCGCGTAAGCCCATGCCGCCAGATAATTCCAGCGCGCCCCGCCCGAGGTCTTCGGGCTGGGCGTAATCACGGCGACGCCGGGCTTCACCAGATCGCTCCAATCATGAATGCCCTTGGGGTTACCCTGGCGCACTAGAAAGACGATGGTGGAGGTGTAGGGGGTGCTGTTATTGGGCAGCCGCGACTGCCAATTGGCAGGCACCAGAGCCGCCTGCGTCGCCAGCGCGTCGATGTCATAGGCGAGCGCCAATGTCACCACATCGGCTTCGAGGCCGTCGATCACGGAACGCGCCTGTTTTCCCGATCCGCCGTGGCTTTGGTTGATCATCACGGTGTCGCCGGTCTTGCCCAGCCAGTAGCCCGCAAAGGCCTTGTTGTAATCCTCGTACAGCTCCCGCGTGGGATCGTAGGACACATTCAACAGCTTGATCGTGGCGGCGTGCGCCACTGAGCCCATCAATACGATGATCAGCGCCAATGCGAACCAGAGGTACTCGCGTCGGACGCGTCTGCCGTTGTCTTCTATCATTTGGACAGGCTAACGGCTGGTGTAGGCAGCCGGAACTAATATCCCGTCATCTGCATATGCTCTTACGGCATGTCGCGCAGCGGAATATTCAAATTGCTCAATATACGATCCACCTCTTCCTGGGTCTCCAATTTCTCGGTTTCCTTCACCAGCTTGCGAGGCAGATGAGGCGCCAGCAGTTCGATGAATTCGTACATATAGGCGCGCAGCAGCGCGCTGCGGCGAAAACCGATCCATGTCGTATGCCCTTCGAACAGATGCGACGCATCGAGCACGACCAAATCCGCGTCTGTGACAGGATCAATGGCCAGCCGGGCCAGGATGCCCACTCCCAAGCCGATGCGGACATAGGTTTTGATCACGTCCGAGTCCCGCGCCGTCAATGCCACGTCAAGCGACAGGCCGGCGGTTTCGAATAGTGCCGGCAACGAGGATCTCCCTGCGAAGCTGAATACATAAGTCACGATCGGGTATTCGGCCAGCTTCTTCAGTGTCAGCTTGCCCGCCGATGCCAGCGGATGCCCGCGCGGGACTACCACCGCTCGATGCCAGCGATACACCGGGAGCCGCACCAGATGTGGGAATTGCTCCTCCGAGCCGGTCGCCATCGCGAAATCGACGCGATCGCGTGCCACCATTTCCGCAATCTGTTCGGACGTGCCCTGATGCAAGTGCAAGCGCACCTTTGGGTACTTGAGGCGAAACGCTCGAATCACCTCCGGCAGCACATAGCGGGCCTGCGTATGAGTGGTGGCGATCGACAAAGTGCCGCCGTCGGCCTTGCGCAGTTCTGCGGAGGTGCGGCGGATGTTCTGCATTTCACGCAGGATGCTGGCAGCGCGCGATATGATTTCTTCGCCCGCGTCGGTGGTGCGCGTCAGCGCGCGGCCCTCGCGCTCGAATAACTGAAAGCCGAGTTCCTCTTCCAGCAGCTTCAGCTGCCGGCTGACTCCGGGTTGAGAGGTGTGCAGCTGCCGCGCCGCCGCGGTGATGTTTAGCCCGTTCTCATGGACGGCGACGAGATAGCGTAACTGCTGGAACTTCATCGAGCGGCGTGCCTCATCGTTGCTAGGATGCTCATGCCCATAGGATATAAGGTTAAGGAGGCACGCGCTGCGGCCGCCCGCGCATGCCGCCATCACTAATTCGCATGTCCTCATGCGCCATAGTTCGTTTCGCGAACAGCGCGCCCCGCCTATAGTTTACTGGTGTTCGATCTACCCAAGGCCCTGCGCGAACGCGCAGATGACAGCATTGCACAACTCCGAAGCGCCGCGTCAGAGTTCAAAAATGTGTGCTATGCCAATAGCTTAGGGTCAGAATCCATGGTCCTCACCGACCTTGTGTGGGGCAGCGTTCCAGAGATAGAGATGTTTAGCGTCGATACCGGGCGCCTGTACCCCGAGACCTACGATCTCATTGAGCGGGTGCAGCAGCGCTATGGTCGAGCGC
Organism: Gammaproteobacteria bacterium; assembly: GCA_043742845.1. Classification (GTDB taxonomy): domain Bacteria; phylum Pseudomonadota; class Gammaproteobacteria; order Steroidobacterales; family Steroidobacteraceae; genus Bog-1198. The sequence continues at coordinate 43,457 of JAYTXS010000147.1, read as the reverse complement.
TCACCATGTACTACCCTAAGACCCAAGACCTTGAAGGCTGGGTAGGGGAAAACGGCATCAACGGTTTCCGTCAGGGCTTGGAGCAGCGCCGTGGCTGTTGCGCGGTTCGCAAGGTTGAGCCGTTCCGCCGCGCCGTCGCCGGTCGCGGCGCCTGGGTCACCGGCATCAGGCGCGGGCAATCGGCAAGCCGCGCGCTGGCGGCGCCCGTAGAATGGGACGGAGAATACGGACTCCACAAGGTGAGCCCGTTGCTTGATTGGTCCGAGAATGAGATCTGGGATTACATCCGGAAAAAGCGCTTGCCCTACAACACATTGCACGACAGCGGCTTTCCCAGTATCGGGTGTGCGCCTTGCACGCGGGCAATTCAGCCCGGTGAAGACGAGCGCGCCGGCCGCTGGTGGTGGGAGCGCGGCGACTCGCGCGAGTGCGGCCTGCACCCGCGGCGTCAAATGGGCTAAAGCATGGGCCGTACCCAGTGAATTACTTCCCCATGTTCTTCGACTTGGCCGGGCAGAAAGTGCTCATCGTCGGCGGCGGCGAAGTGGCGCTGCGCAAGATTTCGCTGCTCGAGCGTACCGGCGCGTCGATCCACGTGGTTGCACCGCATATCGTGCCCGAGCTCATGCAGCGCGCGGCCGTCGCGCAGCTCAAGCTCGCAGTTCGCGAATTTGCCGCGACGGATTTGGACGGCGTGCGTCTGGTCATCGTCGCGACCTCGCGGCGCGCCGTGAATCGTTGGATAGCCGGTTTGTGCGAGGCGCGCAACATTCCCGTCAACGTGGTCGATGATCGCGAAGCGTCGCGATTCATCGTGCCCGCCATAGTCGATCGCGATCCCGTGCTGGTGGCGATCTCGACCGGGGGGACCTCGCCGGTGCTGGCGCGCCGCCTGCGCGAACGACTCGAAGCACTGATCCCTGCGAGAATCGGCCAGTTCGCGTCGTGGCTGCAATCACTGCGCGAACCCGCGCGGCAGAAGCTGCGCGACACGGACGAGCGGCGGCGGTTTTTCGAGTCGCTGATCGACGGGGTCGCGGGCCGGCGCTTCGTCGAAGGCGACAGTAAGGGAGCGCAACGCATCGCACAGCAACTGCTGGCAACGACCTCCACGGCGCCGCGCGCGGTCGGCGAGGTGACCCTGGTGGGCGCGGGTCCAGGCGACCCGGAACTGCTGACCTTGAAGGCGCTGCGTGCCCTGCAAGATGCCGACGTCATTTTGCACGATCGCCTGGTGCCTGCCGCGATTCTCGAGTTCGCGCGGCGCGACGCGGCGCGCATCTGCGTGGGCAAGGCCGCCGGCAATGTCGGCAGCACGCAGGATGAGATCAACGCGCTACTGGTCGAGAATGCCCGGCAAGGCCGGCGCGTGGTGCGTCTCAAAGGCGGAGATCCCTTTATTTTCGGGCGCGGTGGCGAAGAACTGCAAGCGCTTGCGGCAGCGCAAATCAATTTCTCCGTGATTCCGGGCATCACTTCAGCGTTGGGCTGCGCCGCCTATGCAGGCATCCCCCTGACACACCGCGACCACGCCCACAGCGTTACCTTCGTCACTGCCCATACGCAGAGTGACGACGAAGCTCGGATTAAGGACCCGGATTGGCGCGCGCTGGCCATGCCGGGAGCGACCGGCGTGTTCTACATGGGGTTGGCGCGCCTGGATCACATCGTGGCGAAGCTCAAGGAACACGGGGCACCGGGCACGCGACCGGCCGGAATTATTTTCCAGGGCACCACTGCGGATCAGCGAGTCGTCACCGCTACGCTCGCGACCATTCGCGCCGCTGCGTCCGCTGCTGATTTGCAATCACCGGCGCTGCTCGTCGTCGGCGAGGTCGTCGCGCTGCAGCCTTCGCTCGCGTGGTTCAATCCCGGGTCGGCCGTCGATCTATCCAAGACGGCCTGATCAAAGTCCGCACGTTCAACCGACGGCTTCGAGGAAACCTTTCTCTTTAACCCAGTCCGGGTTGAACAGGCGCGATTGATACTTCGCTCCGCCATCGCACAGAATCGTGACGATGGTATGGCCGGGACCCAGCTGTTTTGCCAGCGTGACCGCTGCCGCCACATTGATGCCCGCCGTACTGCCGAGCAGCAGCCCTTCTTCGCGCAGCAGCCGGTAAACGAAGTGCATGGTTTGCGCATCGGAAATCCGTAGCGCATCGTCGATCGGCGTGCCCTCGAGATTGGCGGTGACGCGGCCGGTGCCGATGCCTTCGGTAATGGACGAGCCGCCGTCGGTCTTCAATTCACCGTCCTTAATGTAGTGGTATAGCGCACTGCCGGGAGGATCGACGAGCACGATACGGACTTTGTCCGACACCGATTTCAGGTAGCGAGCGATTCCCGACAGCGTGCCGCCGGTGCCTGTAGCAGCGCAGAAGGCGTCTATTTTGCCATCCGTATCACGCCAAATTTCCGGACCCGTTGTTTCGAAGTGAGCGTCGCGATTAGCCGTATTGTCAAATTGATCGGCCCAAATCGCGCCCGGCAGCTCCTGCGCCAGGCGCCCCGCCACCTTCTGGTATTGATTCGGATTGCTGTACGGCACAGCCGGCACCTTGGTTAATTGCGCCCCCAGTGCTTCGATGATTTGGTACTTTTCCGCCGCCTGGTTGTCGGGCATCACGACTACGCATCGGTAGCCGCGTGCATTGCAGACATGCGCCAAGCCGATGCCGGTGTTGCCGGCGGTGCCCTCGACCACGGTCCCGCCGGGCTTCAACAATCCGCGCCGCTCGGCATCCAAGACGATCCACTTGGCGGCGCGATCCTTGACCGAACCGCCGGGGTTCATGAATTCCGCCTTGCCGAGGATTTCGCAGCCCGTCTCTTCGCTCACGCCACGCAGTCGAATCAGCGGAGTGTTGCCGATCGCGCCCGTAAAGCCGTCACTTACGTTCATCACTAATTCTTCCGATTGAGCTCACGCCGCATTGTGACGACATCCAGTTCACCGGTCCATTTGGCGACCACCAGAGTTGCAACGCCGTTGCCGATCACATTGGTCAGCGCGCGTGCCTCGGACATGAATCGATCGATGCCGAGGATGAGCGCAAGACCTGCTACTGGCAGCGTGCCCACGGTAGACAGCGTCGCAGCCAATACGATGAAGCCGCTGCCCGTGACACCGGCGGCGCCCTTGGAGGTCAGCATCAGCACGGCCAGCAGCGTGAGCTGCTGCACGAGATCCATCGGCGTGTTGGTGGCTTGCGCGATGAACAGCGTCGCCATGGTCAGATAAATCGAGGTGCCGTCGAGATTGAACGAGTAGCCTGCGGGAATCACCAGTCCAACCACGGATTTTCCGGCACCGAGATTTTGCAGCTTGGCGATCATGCGTGGCAGCACGGATTCCGAAGATGAGGTGCCGAGGACAATGAACAATTCGTCGCGGATGTATTTGATGAACCGCCAGATACTGAAGCCGTGAGCACGCGCCACCAGCCCAAGAGCGCCGAAGATGAAGGCAACGCAGGTCGCATAGAAGCAGCCCATCAAGTACCCCAGCGACAGCAGCGAGCTGAATCCGTACTTGCCGATGGTAAATGCCATGGCCCCGAACGCCCCGAACGGCGCCAACCTCATGACGATCCCGACGATCCCGAACAGCACCTGCGACAGGCCTTCAATGAATCCGAAGACCGGTGCGCCGCGCGCCCCTAAGCGCTGCAGCGCGACACCGAACAGCACCGCGAACAGCAAAACCTGGAGAATCTCGCCCTTGGCAAACGCATCGACCACCGTCGTGGGAATGACGTTGAGCAGAAAGTCGGTCACCGACTGCAATTTCTTCGGATCGGCATACGCCGCCACGGACGCTGTGTCGAGCGTGCGCGGATCGACGTTCATGCCGCTGCCCGGCCGCAAGATGTTCATCACCACCAAGCCGGCGATCAAGGCCACGCTGCTCATGACCTCGAAGTAGAGCAGCGCCAGGCCGCCGGTCTTCCCGACCTTCTTGATGTCCTCGACACCGACGATGCCAAGCACCACCGTGCAGAAGATCACCGGCGCAATCAACATCTTGATGAGCTTGATGAAGCCATCACCGAAAGGCTTCATTGCAACAGCGGCTTGCGGGTAAAGAGCGCCCAAAAGCACACCTAACACGACGGCGACGATTACTTGGAAATATAGGGAACGCAGCAGGCTCTTCACGCGCACGAACTTTAATCTATTTCAGGTGCGGCTCGAGGAACGCCTGATAAAAGAATCCCCGGACTTGCCGGGGAATTCGAGTGGAACAGGTGCTAGGTAATAACCCGACACGTCCGTCGTTTGGAAGATACGTACGCAACCTGCCCTTACGTTCCACCTTGTTTGTATCGTCCAGTGTTGCAACTAAGTAACGCTGGTTATAAATATACGCTGCGCCGACGAAATAATAGTACCAGATACCTAATATAAATCCAATGCTTATAGCGCAATGCTGAATTGTATCCACACTATGTCAAATCTGTCGTCATTTTGTGACACTTAAGCAACAAGCGAAGATTGTGGCCGTCCCTCCTAAGGCCACTCGGATGCCTGCTCGGCGAAGGACTTGGAGGTGGCCTGCACCACGCAAAATAGCTGGCCGGTCGGCGCCTCCATCACCCACCAAGTGCTGACGGCCTTGATGCGCCGGGCGCCCAACTTTTCCAAGCGGCGAACCTCGGCATCGATATCATCGGTTTCGATGTCGAGATGCACGCGGCTGGAATGGGTCACCTTCTGCACTTCGATATCCAAACCGTGTTGAGAATCGGCGAGTCGTTTGTACGCGCCTTCGCTCCCGGCCAATTCGTGCACCGTCATGCCGAGCGCACCGCCCCAAAAGTCCGCGGCGCCGTCGAGATCGTTCGTCAGACAGTCGATAATGAACCCACCCAGTTTGCTTTTATGCATCGCATCCTCCAAATTTGCCGTCACCCACAAGGACTAAATCATGAAATATTTGCACACCATGGTACGCGTGACGGATATCGAGCAATCTTTGCGCTTTTATCGGGACGGGCTCGGTCTGAGTGAAATATCGCGGCGCGAGTTCGAGAAGGGCCGCTTTACGTTGGTATTCTTGGCGGCGCCCGGCGATGAAGACGCGCAGGTTGAGCTGACTTACAACTGGGACCCCGAACCGTATCCGAGCGGCCGCAACTTCGGGCATCTGGCGTATACCGTCGATGACATCTACGCCGCCTGCCGGCAGCTGATGGAGCACGGCGTGACCATCAACCGTCCGCCGCGCGACGGCCACATGGCCTTCGTACGCTCACCGGATAATGTCTCGGTCGAGCTGCTGCAGAAGGGCGCGGCCCTGGCCCCGGCCGAACCCTGGTCGACGATGCCGAACACCGGCGCCTGGTAGCGCCCGGTTAGAACATTTCCGACGCATCCGGGGTCTTGATATCGACCTGGGTGCGCGACGCAATGTGCTCGCCCGTAATCATGTCGACATAGGCCTGGCCAGGTCCCACCATGGGATACACGCCGGCATCCGCATCGATCATGACCTCTAGGAAAGCCGCGCCGTTGAAACGGATGAATTCATCGATGACCTGCGGCACATCGGCTTTGCGGTCGAGCCGCACGGCATATTTGAAGCCATCTGCCTGCGCCGCCTTGACGAAATCCTTGGTGTGCAGACTCTTGTCGCTGGCGCTCAGACGGCCGTTGTGGAACAGCTTCTGCCATTGCTTCACCATGCCGTCGCCGCAATTGTTCAGCACCACCACCTTGATGGGCAGATCGTAGGTAGTGACCGTCTCGAGTTCGCCGATATTCATGCGGATGCTGGCATCGCCGTCAATGTCGATTACCAGACGATTGCGTTGCGCAAACTGCGCGCCCACCGCCGCCGGCAAACCGAAGCCCATGGTGCCCATGCTCCCGGATGTCAGCCACAGCCGCGGGCTGCGGAAATCGAAATATTGGGCCGCCCACATTTGGTGCTGGCCCACGCCTGTGGTGATGATGGCTTCGCCGCGCGTCAGGCGATTGATTTCCTCGAGGACGTAGTACGGCTGGATCAACTGACTGTTGCGGTCGTAGTTCATTGCGTACTTCGAGCGCAGCTCATCGCAATGCCGATGCCACTCGGACCAATCGCGCTTGAATCCCTTGCGCTTGCCGTAGTCCAGCAAACACAGCAGCGCATCCGGCATCAGCCCCACATGACTCCAGTCTACCCGTTTGACCTTGTTGATCTCCGAGGCGTCGATGTCCAGATGCGCGATGAATTTGGCATTGCCGGCAAACTTGCCCGGGTTGCCGGCGACCCGATCATCGAAACGCGCACCGAGCGCCAACAGACAATCACAGTCATCGACCGCATAGTTGGCGAATGCGGTCCCGTGCATGCCGAGCATGCGCATGGATAGCGCGTGCGTGGTATCGACCGCGCCGATGCCCATCAACGTGGTCACCACCGGGATTTGGAATTCCTGCGCAAAGTCGCGCAACGCGTGGGCCGCGCTGCCGTTGATGACACCGCCTCCCGCATAGATGAGTGGGCGCCGAGCTGCACCCAACGCCGCAAAGAAGCTAGCGCATGCCGCTTCCGGGACTTTATTTGCTTCCAGGCGGTTCATCCGCTGCCGATAGCCGGCGATGGGCAAACGGCCCGAGCCGTGAAATACGCCCTTCCAGTTCTGTACGTCCTTCGGCACGTCCAGCACCACGGGACCTGGCCGGCCGGTGCGGGCGATCTCGAACGCCGTGCGTACCGTCGCTTCCAATTTCGCCGGGTCGGTGATCAGGAATACATGTTTGGCTACGGCGCCCATGATGCTGGGCACGGGCGCCTCTTGAAATGCGTCGGTGCCGATGGCGGTCGTCGGCACCTGGCCGCAGATGACCACGATGGGAACGGAATCGGCCATGCAGTCCCGCACTGGTGTTACGGTATTGGTGGCGCCCGGTCCCGAAGTGACCAGCGCCACCCCTACGCGGCCGCTGGCGCGGGCAAATCCCGCGGCCATGAACGCCGCACCCTGCTCATTGGCCGGCACGATCAAGGGCATGGAGGAATGGTGTTCCTGGTTGTAGCGAAACACCGAGTCGTAGATCGGCAAGATTGCGCCGCCGCTGTAGCCGAAAATCGTATCGACGCCCTCATCGGCCAGGACTTGAACCAGCATATCCGCGCCGGTCATCGTGGCCCCTGCCAGAGGATGGGCGACTTGATTTAACATGTCGTAACGGTCTTTCACCGTGAAAGACTAGCAGTTCTCGCGCTGGCGCCCAAGTACCACCCTCCCGTATGCTTACCGGCCCATGCGCCACCTCATAGCAATACTCCTGCAGAACGAAGCGGGCGCGCTGACGCGCGTAACCGGCCTGATATCCTCGCGCGGCTACAATATCGAGTCACTCTCGGTAGCGCCTACCAATGATCCGACTGTGTCGCGTATCACGTTGGTCACCACCGGATCGGACCACGTCATCGCGCAAATCAACTCGCAGCTGCTAAAGCTCGTCGATGTCGTCGCGGTGGAGGACATGACCAGCGGCGATCACTTGGCCCGCGAATTGCTGCTGATCAAATTGCAGCTCGCCGCCGAGCATGTCGACGCGGTCGGGAATCTACTGCGCCGCGTCGGCGGGAGGGTACTGTCGTCCAACCCTTCCAGCTACATCGTGGAACTCACCAGCACCGAAATCGAAATAGGCGAATTCATCGCCAACGTCGCCGCATTCGGCGACATCGTCGAAGTGGTGCGCAGCGGCGTACTCGGAATCGCGCGTGCCAATCCCCGCCTGCATGCCGTCAAATAGGATCAACCGCCATGGCCGAAATTGAAGTCACCCCTGAACACGCAGCAGATCCCGTTTCCCGCGGCGTCGGAATTCTCGTCGGTGTGGTCGGCATTTGCCTGTCGGTGGTCACCATCGCCTCGCATCGCTCGCATACCGATGCCGTCATTCACAGAACCGAGTCCAACGATGCGTGGGCGTACTATCAAGCCAAGAAGATTCGCGAGTACACCAGCGACGTGGCGCTGACCCTGATCCAAACCCTTGGCACCGACCCCGTAAAGACGGAGGCCTCGTCGAAAAAGCTGGAAGCCGCCCGCACCAAGTATGTTGCGGATGCGGAGAAAATTCAGGAAGACGCCAAGGCCAAGGATGACGAAAGCGACCACGAAGAGGCGCGCGCCCTGCGCTTCGATATCGGCGAAGGCTTGCTGGAGCTAGGGTTGGTGCTCTGTTCTCTGTTCTTCCTCGCACGTAAGAGTTTTTTCCCTGTTTTAGGCGTGCTCTCCGCCATTGCGGGCGCCGCCATCGGCATCTGGGGCTATTTGCTTTGAGGCGACGACAGCGGCCAAGGCGCGCCGGCACGCTGGTTGCGCTCGGGATCGCCCTGCTCGGGATCGCCGCGATCGCTCCGGCCATGTCAGAACGCGGCAGCTCCAGCCAACCACCGGCAGCGACGCGGGTCGAGGCGCGTAGCGCCGATCTACTCGCGGTGGGCGTCGTGTACGGCGACCGGATGAGCATTCGCCTCAGCCGCCTGCTCGACAATGCCCCTGTGCCGGATGCCGCGGTGACCGTGGTGCTGCGCGGTGTGACGCACCCTGCCACTGCCGAAACGGATGGCAGCTTCACGGTGCAGACACCGGACCTCACACTCCCAGGAGCGGCGGCCGTCGATTTTCAGATCGCGCAGGCCTCGACGCGGCAGAGCCTCAAAGGGACATTGCAAGTCGCAGGCACCGCAGGTCAATCCGAAGGCAGGAACGCCGCCCGGCAGTTATGGTGGTGGGTCTTGAACTTCACCGTCTGCATCGTCTTCCTCTGGCTCTTCTCGCGACGCCGCAAGGCCGCTCAGGGTAAAGAGTCCGTGTAACGCGCCATCAAAAGCTCTGCATCGTTTGCACGATGAATTGGAACTTCTGGATACCGGCGATATTGTTGAGCGGAAAGGCGAAATCGATGTGCAACACGTTACCGAGACCGGTACGCGAGTTGCCCAGCCGCAAGCCGAATCCCACGTCCTTCAGCAGCTTAGGATCGCTATTGCCGATCGAACCGCTGCCCCACGTCCGGCCCACATCCGCAAATATTGCGCCGCCCACCCGCGCAAGCCGAAACGGGAACCAGTCCGTGAAGAACCGCTGCTCCACCGTGAACAGAGCGCGCGAGGTTCCGGACTCGTAGCGCAGCGGGTAGCCCCGCAAACCATTGTCTCCGCCCAGCAGCAGCTGCATGTCGGGGTCGAGCGAATCGGTGACGGTGCCGGACAATCCCGCGTATAGCAGCCAATCGCTGCGCCACCGCCAGTAGTATTTGGCGCCGGCGTCCGCGATCAGATTGCGTGCGCGGCCATCTTCCACGCGCGAGGAGAAATCGCCGGTCAAGAAAAGCTGCTGAGTGCTGCCGAGTTCAATGCCGCGCAGCGCCTTCAGTACCAGCATCACGGCATTGCGGTCGGCTCCGAATGCCTCGTTGGAATATCCGAGCTCGCCGCTGACCTCGGTGCCAAAGTACAAGTCCTCGGTGCGACCAATCTGATTCTCGTCTCCGACTTTCCGGTACTTGTCTTGGAGAATGTCGAAGCCGACGAAGGGGTAGGACAGAGTCCGGTCCGGCGGCAGCAGCTTCGCCGGCGTCGATGTGGACGGCGTCGGCAAGAATTCATTGCGGTCGTAGCGCACGCCAAACGTCAGGCGCCGAGTCCAACCGTCGATTAGGCCCTGAGAAATGCCGCCGCTCACTTCGTAGGACCGCTCATTGTCATTGAATTGATCGACGATTTCGCCCAGGTTATAGCGTGAAACCGTGCGGTCGAACGCCACGCCGCTGATTTTCGCGCTCCACGGCGCGTCGAGCGAGTAGAAAGGCTGCGCGATTTGCACGGATCGGTTCGAGCCGTCGCTCGAATCCGAGTACGCCAATTTCGAAGTCCATCTCGAGCCGAAGACGTTCGGGTCGGTCCAGGCCACAGTGTCGCTGGTGCGGTCGATGGTGCTGCCGTGCGACACCTGCAAGGCCTTGCCCCAACCGAGGAAGTTCGTGTCCTGAAGATTGAATCGAGTGTCGTTGCTGCCGCCGGCCCGGCCGAATGAGATTCCCGGACTCAAAGTCCAGACATCCTTGGTGATCACACGGATATCGACTTTGCCATCGGTGTAGCGCACAGGCACCACGCGCGCGTCGTACACGTAGGTCAGCAGGCGCAAAACGCGTTCGCTCTCAGCCAGTGTGCGAGCACGGTATTTCTCCCCGCTCACGAACAGCAGCTGTGCCTGAATGGTGGACCGCTTGGTGCGATTGTGCAGAGTATTCGCCAGGTGAAACAGCCCGTTGCTCTCGCGCGGATCGCTCTCATCGAAGATATTGCGGATATCGATGTCGATGCGGCCGATGACGGCCCCGGCCGCTTCGAGCGCGGCATCGGCCGGCAGGTCCGCGGGACGAGATATCTCGATGCGAGTATGTTCCTGGTCGGTGAGTTTCGCCGCCACGGTGGGTTCGGCTAACGTCGCGACGCAGACAGCAAGCGCGATCAGCCGGCGGCACTCGGCCAGTCTCATTCTAATGAGGCACTACAACGCGGCGTTGTCCGTCTCGCCGGTGCGGATGCGCAGCACTCGCAGAATGTCGGTAACGAAGATCTTGCCGTCGCCGACCTTCCCCGTTTTTGAGGCCCCGACAATGGCCTCCATCACTTGATCGACGAGTTCGTTCTTGACCGCAACCTCGATGCGGGTCTTCGGCACGAAATCGACGACATATTCCGCGCCGCGGTACAGTTCCGTGTGACCGCGCTGGCGGCCGAAGCCTTTGACCTCAGTGACCGTCATGCCGGAGACGCCGATTTCGGAAAGCGCCGCGCGCACGTCGTCGAGCTTGAAGGGCTTGATAATGGCTGTGATCAATTTCATCCTAAACTCCGGTCGACCTTGGGCCGTCGCCTCAATACTATTACGATTGCATGCAACTGGCACGGTCATATGCGACCCTACGCCCCTTCCGAATGGGTCCCGACCGGCAAAAACAAGGAATTCGATGCTCTCGACCATAGTTATCATTGGCGGCGGCCAAGCCGGCGCGCAGGCGATCGATACCCTGCGGCGGGAGGGCTTCGGGGGTCGCCTGGTGTTGATCGGCGATGAACCGGAACTGCCCTATCAGCGGCCGCCGCTATCGAAGAAATACCTGTCCGGAGAGATGGCGGCCGAACGGCTGCTGTTCCGGCATCGCGCCTTTTACGACGAACATCGCGTCGAACTTAGACTGGGGAAAAAGGCCGTGCAGCTCGATGCCGCCGCGCGGCAGGTGGAACTCGCAAACGGCGAGAAAATAGCTTACGACGCTCTGCTGCTGTGCCTCGGTGCGGCCTCGCGGCGATTGACCTGTCCGGGGGCTACTCTGACCGGCGTGCACTACTTACGCGGACTTGCCGACGTGGCGCCCATTCAAGCCGGCTTCAAAGCCACTGCTCGCGTGGTCATCATCGGCGGCGGCTACATCGGACTCGAGACGGCATCGACCTGCCGCAAGATGGGCTGCGAAGTCACCGTGCTGGAGATGGCCGATCGAATCATGAATCGTGTGGTCGCGCCGCCCGTCTCGCAGTATTTTTCAAAAGAACATGGTGCGCATGGCGTCAGCATCGTTTGCGATACTCGGGTGGTGTGTATCGAAGGCGCAGGCCGGGTCGAACGGGTGGTCTGCGCGGACGGTAGCAGTCATGCCGCAGATATGGTCGTGGTGGGAGTCGGCGCCGTCGCGACCACGGAACTTGCGAGCGCCGCGGGCCTGGCATGCGACAACGGTATCGTGGTCGATGAATACTGCCGCACCAGCGATGCCGCGATTTTTGCCGCGGGTGATTGCGCCAACCATCCCTCGCTGCGTTTCGGCAGGCGCGTGCGCCTCGAATCGGTGGACAACGCCTTCGAGCAGGCAAAGACCGCCGCGCTCAACCTGCTCGGCCGGCAGGTGGCGCACGACCGGGTGCCGTGGTTCTGGTCCGATCAATTCGACAACAAACTCCTAATCGTCGGCCTCTCGCAGGACTATGACAGCCAAGTCCTGCGCGGCAATCCGGCGGCGCGCAGCTTCAGTGTTTGTTACCTCAAGGGGCGGGAATTGCTCGCAGTGGAAGCCGTCAATCACTCGAAAGACTATATGGCGGCGCGCAAGCTGATTGCCGAGCGTGCGCTTATGAATCTGGAAAAGCTCGGCGACGCTGAAGTCTCGCTCAAAGACGCGGTCGTCGCAGGCCCTTAGGCTAACCTCGAAGCCTCATGCCGAAGATAGTATTCATCGAGCCTGGCGGTGCCCGGCGTGAGGTCCATGCGCCGGTCGGCATCACCCTGATGGAAGCCGCCCGTCAGCAGGGCATCGAGGGCATCCTGGCCCAATGCGGGGGCGCCTGCGCCTGCGCGACCTGCCACGTCTATATCGACCCTGCTTGGGCTGCCAAGCTCCCACCGCGCGAGGATATGGAGCAAGGCATGCTGGAAAACGCCTGGGAGCCGCGCGGCAACAGCCGCTTGAGCTGTCAAATCCACATCACGGCGGACATGGAGGGCATGCAGGTGGTCGTGCCGCAGCGGCAGGGTTAGCATTGCGCCAAGCGCGCCGCCGCCACCCCAAATCTTCCTCAGGAACGGTCAGCGGGACCACGGACCGCACACTTCCTATGCTTCTTCAGAATTGACTCATCACCGTCCAATCGTCTTTCCGCTGCATCGAAAGCGCGTCACGCATATGTCCCCGCCGGCCTATCGATCGGGCCCTTCCCAGCTCAACCGTGTTTCGCGATCTCATTTATAATTTTTGCTTCCTTCAGATCAATCCGCGCCTTGTGGCCATGTTGAGCGAGCAAGTGCAGTAAGTTAGATCCACTGAGTAGCGTGAGCGGTTTTCCCTTCAATTATGGGATCTCACTATAAGCAGCAGCGAATATTTCCGCCGCAATATAGTACTGCGGCTTATTAATTCGAGCCGACTTTTTAAGGATTCCCAGCGCGATCAATTTATCCATATCAGCTTGGGCCGTTGGAAATGTTACGTCGAATTGCTTTTGTAGCCGCGGCACAGTAACCATGGGAGATGCCAGAAGGGATGTAAGAATCTTCATAAGTCTGACATTTGATCCCTTATGAGCATGAATCTTGGCTTCATAGGTTTTCTTTAGCTCAAGTAATTTATCTATCCGCTCCATTGCGTTTTGAGCTTCGGCAATAGTAGCGTTTAGGCAAACATTTACCCAGGCACCCCAATTACCCTGCGCCGAAACATTAAATAGCGCATCAATGTATTCATTCTTGTTCTTCTCAAAGTGGGCGCTCAGATAGAGCCATGGTTGCTGCAGTCCGCACGTTTTGTAGACCATTAATGACAAAAGAAGTCTGCCGACGCGGCCGTTACCGACCAGGAATGGGTGAGTAGTTTCAAATTGATAATGCGCCATAAACGACCTGACAAGAGGATCTAACGAATCCTCGGTTTCGTTCATGTATTCCTCGATGCCATGCATTAGGCCTTCCACTCTTTCTGGTGGAGATGGAACGAATCTACGGTCAGCTCCTATATGTACTTGGCGAGTTCGGAATTGGCCGGGAGTGCGATTGGCGCCGCGAACACCCGATAGAAGAACATTATGAAGTTCCTTTATTACCCCATTTGAAAGAGGAAAGTCTTTGAGAGTTTTTTGCCCTTTTTGCAATGCTTCGTCATAGTTAAAAACTTCTCGCCACGCATTCTTGGGATCGGATGTAGAAACTGGATTTTTTGGTTCTAGACCATAAGCCAATAACTCTTCGGCTGTAGCGAAGGTTCCTTCTAAGCGAGAAGAGGTTATAGCTTCCCGCTGTTGAAGCGGTCTTAGCAAGATACTGCTAGCTGGCATAAATCTGCCCGCGCCATCTAAGCGCGCCAGTTTCTCCCTTGCGGTTATCAACTTGGGATATAACTCCGTGGGAAGAGCCCAGTTTCTGGGTAATGGGTTAGGAACAAATGCCCAGTCAGGATCTGGGGTCGCGACTTTTACTAGCTTCCCGGGGTATCCCTCCAAGAATTTACTAAGATCCAAGGTATTACTCGTTCAAACGTATTTTATTGACAAGTCTTTATATTAAACTGATCGCCCTGGTGCGTCCCAAATGGCCCTTCACCACTGAGGCACGCTGTGTAGCGCTCGCCACGCTAAGATTCGAGACTGGCATCCTCACCTCTCGGCGCCTCGACTCCTAATCGACTTTGTTCACTTGGTTTCCCTCTCGAATGAAGCCGCGCGATCAACCGAGCAGTATTTTCAATTTGGCCGCGATCCTTCCCGGCCGCGATCTTCGCAAGCTCTCCAAGATCCCGCTTCGCTGCATTGGGCACGTCCCGTTCGAGCGCCCCCCCCTTATTCAAAAGTCATTAGTAAGTCCTTCGCATCGACTTGAAGTCCCGACCTAGCCAAAACCTCTCGGACCACACCATCGCGCTCCGCACGCACCGTGGTCTCCATTTTCATCGCCTCGAGTGTCAGCAGAATCTCTCCCTTGACGAGTCTCCGGCCGACATGCACGACCACCGTGGCGATGGTGCCGGGCATGGGCGCACCCACGTGGCCGGCATTGCCGGCTTCGGCTTTGCGGCGCGGCGGCCGCTTCGCGACCTGACTGCGATCGGCGACCCGGATGGGACGCGGTTGGCCGTTCAGTTCGAAGAATACGGTGCGCGTGCCGTCCTCGTGCGGATCGCTGGTAGTCACATAGCGCACGATCAAGGTTTTGCCGCGCTCGAGATCGATATTGATCTCCTGGCCCGAGTCCATTCCGTAAAAGAATACCGACGTCGGCAGGGCGGCAACGTCGCCGTATGAGCTGCGATTAGCCGCGTAATCGACGAATACCTTGGGGTACATCAAGTAAGAAGCGAGCTCATTGTCGGTGACCACGCGCCCGACCTTGTCTTGCGCAATCTGACGCTCCGCCTCTAGATCCGCCGGCGGCAACAGCTCGCCGGGGCGCACGCTGAGCGGCGCTTTGCCGCCCAATATCTTTTTCTGCAGGCCGGCGGGAAATCCACCGACCGGTTGACCCAAATCACCGTGAAACAGGCGCACCACGGAGTCAGGAAACGCGATTTCCACGTCCGGATCGAGTACCGCCTCTCGCGTAAGTCCGCTGGTGACCATAGTAATGGCCATGTCCCCGACCACCTTCGATGTCGGTGTGACCTTGATGATGTCGCCGAACATCTCATTCACCTGCGCATAGGCCTGCGCAACTTCCGGCCAGCGGTAATCGTCGATTCCGAGCGAACGTGCCTGCTCGCGCAAATTCGTGTACTGCCCACCCGGCATTCCGTGAACATACACTTCCGAAGCGCCCGCGCGAATGTCGCTTTCGAATGCGACGTAGCCGCGGCGCACTTGTTCCCAGTAAGTTGAAATCACCCGCACGTTGTCGCAATCCAGCCCCGTATCACGCGGACCGTAACGCAACGCTTCGACGACGGAGCCCAGATTGGGCTGCGAGGTCAGGCCCGACAGTGCATCGATCGCGCCATCCACCGCATCGGCGCCGGCCTCGATGGCGGCGAGCACGCTGGCTGCTGCGATGCCGCTCGTATCATGCGTATGGAAATGTACCGGCAGGCCCACTTCCTCCTTCAGCGCCTTGACCAGCATCGATGCGGCACGTGGCTGGCACAGCCCGCCCATATCCTTGACGGCAAGCACATGGGCGCCCATCGTCCGCAATTCCTTGGCGAGCTTGACGTAGTACTTCAGGTCGTACTTGGCCTCTCGCGGGTTAGTGAGGTTCCCGGAGTAGCAAATCGCTGCCTCGCAGAGCCGGCCCGTGTCCCGCACCGCCTCGATGGCCACCTTCATGTTATCGACCCAATTCAGGCAATCGAATACGCGAAACACATCAATGCCGGCATCGGCGGCGCGCGCGACGAAGTGCCGCACGACGTTGTCGGGATAATTGGTGTAGCCGACCGCGTTGGCAGATCGAAACAGCATCTGCAGCAATAGATTCGGCATGGCTTCGCGAAATGCCGCCAGACGCGCCCAGGGATCCTCCCGCAAGAACCGCATCGCGACATCGAACGTGGCGCCGCCCCAGCATTCCACCGAAAAAAGTTGCGGCAGCAATGCGGCGTAATACGGTGCGATAAGCGCCAAATCGTGTGTACGGATGCGCGTCGCCAGCAACGACTGATGCGCGTCGCGCATGCTGGTGTCGGTCACGAGTACGCGCGGCTGCCGCAGCATCCAATCGGCAAACTTCTCAGCTCCGAGCTCATCGAGCTTCTGTTTGGTCCCGGCGGGCGGCGGATTCAGTACGGCGCGCGGCAGCCGTGGAAATACCGGCTGCTTCGGCCGGGCGCGTCCCTTCACCTCGGGATTTCCGTTCACGATCACGTCGCCGATGAAGGAAAGCAGCCGCGTCGCGCGATCGCGCTTGCGGGGACTACGGAATAGCTCCGGTGTCTGATCGATGAACTTGGTGGTGTAGTCGGCTGACGCAAAGCGCGGATGCATGATCAGCTGATCTAGGAAGCGCAAGTTGGTCACCACGCCGCGAATTCGAAACTCCCACAGCGCCCGATGCATGCGCGCAATGGTCTCCTCTGGTGTCGGCGACCATGCCGTCACCTTGACCAGCAACGAATCGTAGAAGCGCGTGATGATAGCGCCCGCATACGCGGTTCCGGCATCAAGCCGGATGCCGAAGCCGGCTGGACTGCGATAGGCCGTGACGCGGCCATAATCCGGTATGAAATTATTCTCCGGATCTTCCGTAGTGACGCGGCATTGCAACGCGTGTGAGTTGATGCGAATGTCTTCCTGCCGCGGCACGCCGCTTTCCACCGTGCCGATGCGTGCACCGGCCGCAATGCGGATTTGCGCCTTGACCAGGTCGATCCCCGTCACGCATTCGGTGACGGTGTGCTCGACTTGTATTCGCGGATTGACCTCGATGAAATAGAACTTGGCCGTATCGGCGTCCTGTAGAAACTCGACCGTACCGGCAGCACGATAGGCCACGGCGCGTCCGATCTTGAGCGCCGCCTCGCACAGCTCGGTGCGCTGAGCGTCTGTCAAAAAGGCGGCCGGCGCGCGCTCGACGACTTTTTGATTGCGGCGCTGCACGGTGCAGTCACGCTCATACAAATGCACCAGGTTTCCATACGAGTCGCCGACGATTTGCACTTCCACATGCCGTGCGCGCCGGATCAGCTTCTCGAGATAAACCTCATCCTTGCCGAATGCGGCTTTGGCTTCGCGTCTCGCGGCGGCCACGGTCTCGATGAGTTCCTTGTCGTCTTCGACCACCCGCATGCCGCGCCCGCCTCCTCCCCAACTGGCTTTCAGCATGACGGGAAAGCCCACGGCGTGCGCCATCGCCAGCACCTGCGTGTCGTCGGCGGGCAGTGGCGGCGTGGCCGGCATCACGGCAACCCCTGCGGACTGCGCCAAATTGCGCGCTTCGACCTTATTGCCCAGCCTGCGCATGGTGTCGGGCAGAGGCCCGACGAACACGATGCCGGCGACCGCACAGGCCTCCGCAAACTCGGGACTCTCGGATAGAAAGCCGTAGCCGGGGTGCACCGCATCCGCGCGGGCATCTATCGCGATGCGAATAATGTCCGCGATATCGAGATAGGCCTCGATCGGGCCCTTGCCCTCCCCCACCAAGTAGCTTTCATCGGCCTTGGTACGGTGCAGCGAGAAGCGGTCTTCCTGCGAGTGAATGGCAATGGTGCGAATGCCGAGTTCGGTTGCGGCACGCATTACGCGAATGGCAATCTCACCGCGATTCGCGATGAGCAGACTCTTGATAGGCCCTATCTTGGGAAATGGATTCATCTTCGTTTAATGATAGCCTTGCGGCGTCGGAGCGACCAGGGGAAAGAGCAGATGTTTGCACTAGCAATTCATGGCGGAGCCGGCACCTTGCCGCGCGCCGAAATGAGCGACGAGCGAGAGTTGAAATATCAGGCGGGTCTGAGCGCGGCGCTCGAAGCCGGCTACTCCGTCTTGCAAGATCGCGGCACAAGTTTGGACGCAGTAATGCGCGCCGTCATGGTGCTCGAGGACGATCCACTGTTCAACGCCGGACGTGGATCCGTATTTACGCACGACGGGCACAATGAATTGGATGCGGCAATCATGGACGGCCGCACGCTAATGGCGGGAGCCGTGTGCGGCGTGACCCATATCAAGAATCCGATCGAGTTGGCGCGCACCGTCATGGAGCATTCGCAGTTCGTCATGTTGAATGGCGCGGGCGCAGAGGAATTTGCCTTGAGCCACGGCGTAACGCTGGTGCCGCAAAACTACTTTTATACCCCTGAACGTTGGCGGCAGCTCGAGCGTATCCGCGGCGGCGACGCCGGCCTGTCCGCGCTGACGATTTCCCATGTCGGCACCGTGGGCGCAGTCGCTATGGACAGCGATGGCCGGCTGGCAGCCGCCACCTCGACAGGCGGCATGACGGGAAAACGCTATGGCCGCATTGGCGACTCCCCCATCATCGGCGCCGGCACTTACGCGGACGACCGCTCATGCGCCGTCTCTGCGACCGGACATGGCGAGATATTCATCCGCGCCGCGGTAGCACACGATATTTGTTCGCGCATGCGTTTCGGCGGCCGCTCCTTGCGTAATGCAGTACGAGAAGTCGTGTTGGAAGAACTCCCCGCGTTACGCGGCGAGGGAGGAGTCATCGCCATCGACCGCAACGGCGAGATCGCGATGGAGTTCAACTCAGAAGGTATGTTTCGCGCCTGCAGAAAGGACGGCGGACAGCCAAGCATCGCGATTTATCGGGCTTGAGCCGTGGGCCGCTACAGCGCCCGCTGACCGCGGCGCTTTTCGAAGCGGCCGGTGCGCAAGGTCTGATATTCGGCTTCCATCACCACCACGCGATTTCTGCCCTGTTCCTTGGCGCTGTACAAGGCCTCGTCCGCGAGCTGGATGAGTCCCTGGTAGGTTCGGGCGCTGCTCGGCAGGATGAAGGCGGCGCCGATGCTTACCGTCAGCCGGCTGGCTACCCGGGACGCCTCATGCGGGATATTGAGTTCCGCTATGGAACGCTGAATTCGCGTCAGCACTTCCGCCACATATTCGCGGCTGGCTTCGTATAGCACCACCGCGAATTCCTCGCCACCGTAACGCGCGACGAAATCCATGGGTCGACGCGCGCATTGGCTCAGCGAAACGGCCACCGCGCGCAGGCACTCGTCGCCCGCCTGATGTCCGTAGCGGTCGTTGTAGTCCTTGAAACAGTCGATGTCGACCAACAGCACGGCGACCCGCTCCTCCTCGCGCACGGCCTGCTGCCAGGCGCGTTGGATGTGGTGGTCGAACATGCGGCGATTCTGGATGCCCGTGAGGCCGTCGCGTGCCACCATTTCGCGCAACAGGCTGGCCTCGAGAAAGCGCTTGCGGCTGGTCTTCTCATGCATATAGACCACAGACGCACCGAACAAATTGGCTGAGATCATCGCCAGCGCGTTGTAGGCAAACTCGTGCGCGGGCAGCTGCAGCTCACTGCCGACCGCAAGATAGACGAACAACACGACCATATTCGCGGCGACCGCATGGTAGAAAATGAGACCGCTCATGAAATAAATGAAAATGATGGTCAGCATCATGCAGGGAAATAGTATTGACATGCCGCCCAGTGCCGCGATGATCTGAATCGCGGCGACCCCCAGGCCTAGCACCGTCGAGGCGACCATCGCCAACGGTGGATAAATCCGATGGCGATGCGAGGAGAAACTCGACACCAGTCCGAGCAGCAGGGTAGGAATGATCACCAGCATGTGGATCATGTTGGGAATCCGGTTCAACTCAGGACCCAGCACCACGGATGCCATGACGGAAAAGGCAATGGTGATGAGCACGGACAGGCACAAATTCACGCGCGTATGCAGCACGTTCTCCTCGAAATGCGTGCGCCTGAACTCGGTCTCGAGTTCCGCATTGAAGGTCAGCCAGGGGAATCCCGCTTGTAATTGACGCGCTTGCGGGGAATCCGGCAGGTCTGCCGTAGGAAGTCCATTAGCAGTACTCATACGCAATACCGTACGCATGCGCGCAGCGGCACTCAATGACCTAGGCCGCTTTTCGGAGCAAAAGTTGCCCGATCACGCTCGGCGTTATGTTAAATCAATCGGCCAGATAGTGCGCGAGGTAGGTGTCGAAATCCACCCTGTCGGCGGCCTCGATGCGAGCCTGCGCTGCGTGCGATTCCCGGGCCGCCGCGGCGAAGTCCGCCAGACGGCGTTCATTCGGCGGATATAAGCCAAGAAAGTAATCCTTGTGCAACTTGGACATGCGCTGCGCCAGCTGAAAAAACGACTCCCCGCTCTGCCGCATGTCCGACAACAGCCGAGCGGAGGGGGTGCGTTCGACATCATCAATTTTTGCCCTCTGCTGCTCGAGAGCCGAGGAGTACGGACGTGCGGGCTCGCCGTAGTCCAGCAACTCGCACAGACCTTGCATCGCATCCAAGAGCTCGCGCGCCCAGTCGAGCATGGGGAAATCGCGGCCCTCGCGCTTCAACATCAGCTTCGGCTCGCGGCCGCGGCGGGCCACTAGCAAGTGATTGGCATCCAGGCTCTCTTGTTCGTTTTGGCCGATCGGTGCGCTCTCCCGCAGCAGACAAAGGGCGAGAAACGCCTCCAGGAAGCGCAACTTGTTCTGGTTGACCCCGACCGGGTCGAATGCGCTGACATCCAAGGCGCGCACTTCCACATATTCCACCCCGGCCCGTTGCAACGCCTTGGTCGGGCGCTCACCGGAGCGAGCTACTCGTTTCGGACGGATGTAGCTGTAATATTCGTTCTCGATCTGCAGGATGTTGGCGTTGAGTTGGCTGTATACACCGTCCACTTTGACGCCGATCTTCTCGTACGGCGGATAAGGCGTGCTTATCGCCCGCGACAGATCGCGCACGTACTCATCCAGGCTGTTGACGGACACGCTTACCGTCGCCTGATTCTTATTGCGATAGCCGATGTCGCTCATGCGCAAGGATGTGCCGAACGGCTCGTAGAACGTGTCCGCATCCAACTGGGCCAAAGTGGTGTCGCGGCCCGCGAAAAAGCCCTTCGACACGGCCGGCGAGGTGCCGAACAGGTACAGCACCAGCCAACCGTAACGCCGATAGTTGCGCAGCACTCCGAAGTAGCGATCCGACACGAAGCTCTGCCCGGACTGCTTGGACTCATCGACGTCGGCGAGAACACCCCACAGGCGCGGCGAGAACGAATAGTTGAAATGCACGCCGGAAATCGCCTGCATGATCCGCCCATAGCGCACGCCCAAGCCGTGCCGATAAATGGTCTTCATACGGCCGACGTTTGAGGTGCCGAACTGGGCCAGCGGAATGCTGGCGTCGCCATCGATTGCGCAGGGCATGCTGGTCGCCCACAGCAGTTCATCGTCCAAATGGCGGTACACGAACTGGTGGATATCGCACAGATACTGCAGCAATTCCCAGGTCTCGCCGAACGGCGGTGTGACCAGCTCAATCAGCGACTCGGAAAAATCCGTCGTAATATTTTCGTTGGTGAGCGGCGCACCCAGAGCCTCGGGATGGCGCGACTGAACGATATCGCCGGCGGGCGAGACGCGCAGCGACTCTTTCTCGACGCCCTTGCTGCCGCCGCGCAGTACACCTCGCTCCCCTGAATTGATGAGCCCCGCGAGCCGGCGCTCGAATTTCTTGTCCACCACGTTTCGCAAACCTTAAATCCTCGATTGTCGATTCACGGCAGTTCGGCGACCACCTCGATTTCGACGAGGGACCCCGGATCCACCAGCCGCTGCACCTGAACCCAGGAGGTCGTCGGCAGCCGCTCTTTGCTGTAAAACTCGAAGCGCAGGTCGGTGGCTTTCAGCAAGGCATCCATGTTGGTCGTAAAGATGGTCTCTTTGACCACCTGGTCGAAGTCCGCCCCATGCGCGGCCAGCGTGCGGCCTATATTGAAGTAAGCGGCGCGCATTTGCTCAGCCATGTCGCCCGGCGCCACCAGCCGCCCGCTCTGATCCGCGGCGACAGACCCTGAAATATACAGCGTTTTGCCGATTAATACGGCCTGGGAATAGCCGAAATCCTTCTCGTAGGGATTCAAATGAAATACCTGCTTGACCCGAGGCGCGGACGGCTCCGCGGCGCGCTGGCATGCGGCCAAGGCCAGCGTGTAGCAAAGCGTTGCGATCAGCACAATTCGACGCTGCATTCAGTACGGGCCTTTAAGCGGGTTTCTGCTGCTGCACGAGTTCGGCACGGCTGCGCAGGGCACGCAGCATCTTCGGCAAGTCACGCTTGAGGGCCGCGCGCACGACCCAACGCGGAACCCAGAAGCCCGGCGCCAGATCGGCCGCGTAATGCGCGATCGTATAGTCGCCGTCGCTTTCGAGAACCCACGAACCGCGAAGAACGCGCAGGTCCCCGGAGACGCGTTCTATCGACACTCGCGACGGCCGATCGTAGGTAGCACGAATCTCATAGCTCAGCTTGGGCACATACCAGGAGTAATCGATCACATGGCGTATCCGCTGCCAAGACCGGTCAGGGGCCGTTTCCCTGACCTCGCACAGCACCAGACCCGGCACTAGGTGCAGCGCTTCGGTGCAGCTCGTGATCAGCGCCCAGACCACCTCGCGGCGCGCGTGGATTCTAACGGCCGCCTTGGCGTTGCCGCTCTGTTCGCCGGCGTCGAGCGTCACGGCTACATCGATATCCCCGTGCTGCGCGGACTCCTGAGCAAGATCCGCGGCGGTCAACGCAGAGAAAGACAGCAAGAGCGAGAGGAGCAGCAATGATGCGCGTATTGCAACCCGCATCAGCGCTGAGACTCCATCCATACCTGCAAGTTGGCCTCGAGAATGTCGAGCGGCATGGCCCCCTCCTTGAGTACCTCGAAGTGGTATGCGCGATAATCGAACTTGGCTCCGAGCATCTGTTGCGCCCGACCGCGCAATGCCTGGAACTTAAGTTCCCCCATCTTGCAGGCCAGCGCCTCTGCAGGCTGCGCCACGAAGCGGTCGGTCATCAGATTGGCGCCCGCATCATCCAACGCCAGCTGTGTGCGCAAATACTCGACCGCCTGTGCACGCGTCCAGCTCTTGGCATGCAAACCGGTGTCGACGACCAACGCGGCCGCGCATCTCAGTTGAGCCAACGCCGCACCGCGCTTAGCCTCATCATCGCGATACAGCCCCAATTCCTCTCCCAAGGACGCGGCGTACAGAGCCCAGCCCTGAACAAAAGCCGGCGCAGCGCCCATGCGCCGGAATTTGGGTAGCCCCGCATCCTCCTGTTGTAGCGCGCTTTGAAAATGCCGTCCCGGCAGCGCTTCCTGCAAAAATTGCGCAATATCGACGGTCGCTGCCTGAGCGCTTGCCGCAGTATTCACATTGAGGATGGCAGGAGTCGTGCCGTCCGCCGCGGCGTGCCGATACGTCAGACCTCTCCCCGAATCGGCCGGCGTAACGGCCGCTCTTATCTCGAAATCCGCCTGCGGAAGGACGGAAAACAAGGCCGGAACCGCCGCCAGCGTTTGGCTTTTGAGATCCCGGTATGCCGTTAGTAAGTCCGCCGAGCTCGCGCCGGGCAGCGGCGGCGACAACGACTGCAGGCGTGTTCGAATGCGCTCGACCTCGGCGCTGCCGATGTTGTGGATCTCGCTGGGCGTGAGCGCCGTGTCGGTCGCGCGCCTGACCAGGCTGGCGTACCAGGAGGTCCCTAAGGGAAGCGCGGTGAGTGCGACGCTCTGCCTAGTCCTCGGCAAGTAGTCGCGTTGAATAAAATCGTGCAGTTCGCGAATGCCAGGCAAAAGCTGACCCCTCACGGCGCGGTCGAGGGCTGCGCTCAATCGCGCGCGCTCCGGGTCTTTGATGGCGTCAGGCATGCTCCGAAGCGGCACGTAAAACACGTTTGAAGAAGTGTCCGTGCTCAGGACTTGCAGCAGAGGCAGTGCCCGCTCCATCAACACCCGTGGAGAGGTATAGCCGCGCCTCATGCCATCGCGCATATTCGCGATAGCCTGCCGCATCCAGCGTTCCGAGTACTCGATGCGCTGCAGCCAATGCGCGTAATCTTGGGCAGTCTTGAGTGGGAACTCAGCCATATCGGCGGCGGACCGTGCCAGATCGAGCGGCGGGCCGTCGAAGGGATTGATGGGCAGGAGTTCAGCCGGATAGGTGAACGCCTCGATATCCTGCTCGCGCTGCCTCCTGAAGATGTCGTAGGTCAATTTCGACTCCGCATCCAAGGGATCACGCGGAACAGCAAGAATTTCCGCCAGAAAGCGCCGTTCCAGCGCCAAGGAATCCGCCAACGACTGCGTGGCGAGGACATCGCCCGGCGGCGTACGCTCATCCCAATAGCGCTCGACAATTCGACTCAGGAGCTCAGGAGGCGCGTTGGCGCTCGGGGCCTGCGAAGGCGCCGGCACCCGCGGCGACCCGCAGCCGGCGAGCCCCAAAATAGCCAACCCCAACGCAACTGCATGAGAAAATCGGGTCATCCATCGATTATAGGCCAGTGCTAGGTTCATAATTCGCAGCTTAACTTCTCGGGAGTCACCTTATGTTGGTTGGATCCAGTCCAAGGCGCGTTGCGATAGTCGGCGGCATGCGCATTCCCTTTGCTCGCGGCAACGGCGCGTATGCACACGTAGGCAATCAGGAGATGTTGACCGCCACATTGCGGGGCTTGGTCGATCGCTTCGGACTGCAGGGCCAACGCCTCGACGATGTCGCGGCCGGCGCGGTGATGAAGCATTCCAGTCAGTGGAATTTGACCCGCGAGTCAGTGCTCGAATCGGGACTTGACGCGGAAACGCCCGGCCTCGATGTGCAGCGCGCCTGCGGCACCAGTCTGGAAGCGGCAATCCTGTTGGGCAATAAGATTGCCCTGGGCCAAATTGACTGCGCCATCGCCGGCGGGGTCGACACCGTCAGCGACCCGCCGGTGGTGTACCCGAAGAGCTTTCAAGAGCGACTGCTGCGCAGTTATCGCGCCAAGACCTTCAGTGAACGCTTAGGCCCCTGGTTGGGACTGCGCCCGAAGGATTTTCGGCCCGTACTACCCGGCATAACAGAGCCTCATACCGGACTGTCGATGGGCGAGAGTACGGAACTCATGGTGAAGACCTGGGGCATCAGCCGCGCCGATCAGGATCAGCTGGCGCTCGAAAGCCATCAAAATGCCGCCGCCGCCTATGCCTGCGGCTTTTACCAGGATTTGGTGCTCGAGTACTTGGGCCTCAGCAGCGACAACAATATCCGCAGCGACACCTCGCTCGAGAAGCTGGCCAAGCTCCGGCCGGTGTTCGATTTGTCTGGGAATGGCACGTTGACGGCGGGAAACTCCACACCGATGACAGATGGAGCATCGGCGGTGTTGCTCGCGAGCGAAGCGTGGGCGCGCGAACACGATTTGCCGGTGCTGGCCTACCTCACTTACGGCAAAGTTGCCGCCGTGGATTTCGTGCAAAAGAAGGAAGGCTTGCTGATGGCGCCGGCCTTTGCCGTGCCGCGAATGCTGAAGGATGCAGAGCTCACGCTGCAGGACTTCGACTTCTACGAGATACATGAGGCTTTCGCCGGACAGGTACTGTGTACTCTCAAGGCATGGAACGATCCGGTTTTTTGCCGCGAGAAGCTGGGACTTCCGGGCGCCCTCGGCAGCATCGATCGCGCCAAGCTCAATGTGAAGGGCGGCAGCCTCGCCCTGGGCCATCCGTTCGCCGCCACGGGCACGCGCATCGTCGCCACGTTGGCGAAAATTCTCGATGAGCAGCGGGGCAAGCGCGGGCTGATCTCGGTCTGCACCGCCGGTGGCATGGGGGTTACCGCCATTCTCGAGCGCTGACGATTCTTGAGCGCCGACGAATGAACGCGCTATCCTTTGCGCCGCATCTTCGGCACCCAAGGTTAGAGGCGTACGCATGAAACTCAAAGATCCCCTGCTCTTGCGCGAGCTGTGCTTCATCGACGGCGGCTGGGCGGCTGCCGACAACGGCGTCAGCATTGACGTGCACAACCCCGCCACTGCCGAAAAGTTGGGCGTGATACCCAACATGGGCGCGGGCGAATGCCGGCGCGCGATTGCGGCGGCAGCCGCAGCCCTGCCGGCTTGGGCCGCGCGCACCGCGAAAGAACGCGCGGTCGCACTGCGCCGTTGGTTCGACCTAATGCTCGTACACCAAGACGACCTCGCCATGCTCATGACCGCGGAGCAAGGCAAGCCACTGGCGGAGTCGAAAGGCGAAATCGCTTACGCCGCGTCATTCATCGAGTGGTTTGCAGAAGAGGCCAAGCGGATGTACGGCGATGTCATTCCCGGCCATCAGGCCGACAAACGAATTCTCGTGCTGCGGCAACCTATAGGAGTGGTTGCAGCGATTACGCCTTGGAATTTTCCGGCCGCCATGATTACGCGAAAGGCCGGTCCTGCGCTGGCGGCGGGCTGCACCATGGTATGCAAGCCGGCCACCCAAACCCCCTATTCCGCGCTCGCGCTGGCGGAATTGAGCGCACGGGCAGGCATTCCGAAAGGCGTGTTCAATGTGATCACAGGAGCTGCGGCGGCAATCGGCGGGGAGATGACCTCGAACCCCACGGTACGCAAGCTGACGTTCACCGGATCCACCGAAATCGGCAAGAAACTGATGGCGCAATGCGCCGGCACAGTCAAGAAAATCTCGCTGGAGCTCGGCGGCAACGCGCCGTTTATCGTCTTCGACGATGCGGATCTGGATGCCGCGGTTCAGGGAGCCATCGCCAGCAAGTATCGAAATACCGGGCAGACCTGCGTTTGCGCGAATCGTCTGCTGGTGCAGGCCGGCATCTACGATGAGTTTGCGAAAAAGCTCATCGATGCAGTATCGAAGTTGCGCGTCGGCGATGGTTTGGCCGGGGTCACCGACCAGGGTCCGCTGATCGATGCCAAAGCTGTGATCAAAATCGAGGAACATATTGCCGACGCCGTGGCCAAGGGAGCCGCCGTCAAGCTGGGTGGCAAGCGGCACTCCCTGGGTGGGACGTTCTTCGAGCCCACCATCCTCACGCAAGTGACGCCGCAAATGTTGATTGCCCGAGAGGAAACCTTCGGCCCGGTGGCGCCACTGTTCAAATTTCAAACAGAGGCTGAGGCAATCGCCATGGCCAACGACACGGAATTCGGCTTGGCCGCCTATTTGTACACGCGCGATCTGGCGCGCAGCTGGCGGGTTTCCGAGGCCATCGAATACGGCATCGTCGGTTTGAACACCGGTATCATCTCCACCGAAGTGGCGCCTTTCGGCGGCGTCAAGGAGTCAGGCATCGGACGTGAAGGCTCCAAGTACGGAATTCTCGACTACACCGAGATGAAGTACGTGTGCATCGGCGGAGTGAGTTGAGTGGTCGGTGCTCGGTAGGTTCCTGGAATTCTCGCTCGCGACGCCCGACATCCAGGCGTCTTTGGATTTCTACACCAAGCTAGGATTTTCCCAGGCGCAAGTCGGAGACGCGTGGACGCACCCCTACGCGGTAGTCACGGACGGCAGGATTTCCTTAGGGCTGCACCAGCAGCCTACACGGGCGCCGTCGGTGACCTTCATCAAGCCCGACTTGCTCAAGCACCTGGCGGCTTTCGAAGCCCTCGGACTGGAATTCGAATTCCGCCATTTGGGCAATGATGTGTTCAACGAGGTGGGTTGGTTCGATCCGTCGGGGCATCTGATCAGGCTGGTGGAGGCGCGCACGTACTCGCCGGCGAAGCGCGATGTCACGGACTTATCGCGATGCGGCTATTTTCTGGAAATCGGGCTCCCCACCCAGAATTTCGATGCATCCAAAGCGTACTGGGAACATTTCGGTTTTGTCGCAATGGATGAGTTGAAAGATCGGCTGCCGCACATATCCTGTACCAGCGACACCATTGATCTTGGTCTGTACGACCCCGCGCATTTTCGCCGCCCAACGTTGAGATTCGAAGTCGATGATGTCGGCAAGTCTTTGGCGCGGCTGGCCGAAGTCGGCGTGTTACCGAACGGTGAATTGTCCGCGCCGCTGCGCCAGGTGCCGGCTGCAGTGCTGATCGCTCCCGAAGGAACGGCCATCCTTCTCAGCAAAGTCTAGGAGCCACCCGAGTATTCAGACTAGGTGCTAGAGATCCGCGACGATCTTGAACTTAATAGTCATTGTGTCCTGTACCTGCAGTGCACCCAGCAACAGGCTGTAAGGTGTCAGTCCCAGTGCCGACTGACGCATCTGCAGCGTTCCTGTTGCAGCCAAACGACCGGCGTCAACCTGCAGCGCAAACGGCACTTCGACCGTCGACTCGTGGCCGGCGACACTGATGGTGACGGCGGCACTCATCCTCCCCGGATCCGCAACACCGGACGAAGCCGCGACACCCACGCCGCTCAGGGTGATCACCGGAAATTCCTCCGCATCGAGCACGGCTGAGCTTTGCATATTGTGCAGGGTCCCCACCCGCGCGTCGTCCGCGATCTCGGCGGCAAAGTCCAAACCCTCCTCGCGGCGCGCCTGCGGTTCGTCCACCATAAAGGCGGCTACCGGAACACTCAGCGAAAACGTCGAGCCGGCGGCGGCCGTTGCCGTAGCGGACGCTACCGTCAGGCTGACCGTGCCGCCAACGGCGCGATTGACGATCACGTGGTTATGGCCGAAGCGCGCAAGCGGACCGGCCCGATAGACGAGGATTCGAAGCTCCGATTGAGTCTCATCGACCCGATACGTACGGCCGGACGGCGACGCGTGGCTTTGGGCTGCGACTTGCGATCGCGGCGGCGGCTGACGCAGCTTGGGCGCACCGCAGCCGGCAAGAATCAACACGATAATGCCCGCACTGCAGATTTTGAACATCGGCAGAGCTCCGCCGTCTTGCTAGACTAAGTGCCATGCAGTCTGCGCGCGCAACCCACGGCATGCCAAACGAAAACTTACCGACGCGCTATAGCGCGGTCGCGCAAGCCTTTCACTGGGTCATCGCAGCGTTGATCGTGACACAGTTCGTGCTGGCGAACCTGGCGGGAGATTTGCCTATCGGAGTCCACAAATTGGCGCTGCTCGCACGCCACAAGAGCTTCGGCATGACCGTGCTGATGTTGGCGATATTGCGTGTGCTGTGGCGCCTGAAGAATCCGCCACCGCAATTGCCGCCCGGGATGAAGCCCTTGGAGCAGATGCTCGCCCGGTTGACGCACATCGCATTCTATGTGCTGCTGTTTGCCATGCCCCTCACCGGCTGGCTGATGTCGTCCGCAAAAAACTATTCGGTCAGCTGGTTCGGCTTGTTTACCTGGCCCAACCTCATCGGCAAGAATGAAGCAGCTTTCGATGTATTACGCGCGACGCACGACATCTTGAGCTATGTGCTGTTCGCCATCGCAATGCTGCACATTCTCGCCGCCCTCAAACACCATTTCTGGAACAAGGACGACGTGCTACTGCGCATGCTGCCCTTTATCAAGGCGACAAAGCCCAAATCGGAGACGCCACGATGATGAGACTACTCAAGGCAATGTTGACCCTGGCCGCCGTAACGCTTTCGATGGCTGCGGGTGCGGCAGCTGCTGCAAGTGCTGCGGCTCCCGCGGCGAGCTACGTCGCCGATCCGCAGCAGAGCCGCCTGGAGTTCGTCGGAGTGCAGGCAGGGGCAGATTTCAAAGGCTCCTTCCACAAATTCACCGCGGCCGTCGACTTTACGCCAGAGGCGCTGGAGAGTTCGCACATTGACGTGACAATTGACTTGAACTCTGTGGATTCGATGGACAAGGATCGCGATGCGGCCATACGCGGGGCCGACATTTTCGATGTCGCACACTGGCCGACGGCGCACTACGTCACGCGCAGCATTACCAAGTCCGCGGCGGGCTTTACGGCCGTGGGCGCGCTGACTTTGCGCGGCGTCACCAAGGATGTGCCGATCGACTTTCAATTCGCCAAGACGGCCGCGGCAGTCACGCTCGACGGCAGCGCTAAACTGAAGCGGCTGGATTTTGGCGCGGGCAAGGGTGACTGGAAGAGCACGGAGTGGGTGGCGGACGCCGTGAAGATCAGCTTCTCGCTGGTGCTCAAGCCCAAGTCCTGACGCCTAACGTACGGGCAACTCGCGGGACTTTTGCACCGTTCGCAATGCGAAGCTGGATTGCACTCGTGCAACATAGGGCAGACGGGTGAGGTGCTGGCTGTGCAGCCTCTCGAAATCGGCGGTATCCGCCAGCACCACTCGCAACAGATAATCGTACTCGCCGGACATGAGATAGCACTCCATGACTTCCGGGACCTTGCGTGCCGCCTCTTCGAAGGCGTGTAGATGCGCTTGTTCCTGGCGCTCCAAGGTAATGTTGACGAAGACGTTGACGGGACACCCGGCCTTCTGCTGATTGATCAGCGCGGCATATCCCTCGATAAAGCCGGCCTCCTCCAGGGCGCGAACCCGCCTCAGGCAGGCCGATTCGGACAGGCTGACGCTTTCTGCCAATTGGCTATTGGTGATGCGCCCGTCGAGCTGCAGCGCCCGTACGATGGCGCGATCGTAGCGATCGAGTTTCATTCTTGAAGCCTTAGGGTCAAAATCAGCAGTATCTTGCGCGGAACAGCCTCTTGGCGGGGTATTCTGCCATTAACGGGGTATCGCTGGCCGGATTTTGCAACTTTCCCGCTTCCTGGACCAGTATTCTATCAGCATCATTCCATGCCTGATCGGCGGAGCAACCCCATGAAAGTCGGCGTTCCCAAAGAGATCAAGATTCACGAGTATCGAGTTGGCTTGGTGCCGGCGGGCGTTCGCGAGCTCGTCGATTCGGGACACCAGGTAATGGTTCAAAGCGGTGCCGGCTCAGGCATAGGGTTCGATGATTCCCATTATCAGTCGGCGGGCGCGACCGTCGTGCAGCGCGCGGAAGACGTTTTCACTGCGGCCGATCTCGTGATCAAGGTGAAGGAACCGCAACTCGAGGAATGCCAGCAGCTGCGTAACGGGCAAACTCTTTTTACCTATCTGCACCTCGCTGCCGACCGCGAGCAAGCGATGGCGCTTATCGCCTCGGGCGCCACTGCGATCGCCTACGAGACCGTCACCGCTCCCGATGGCTCGTTGCCGCTGCTGACTCCGATGAGTGAGGTCGCCGGTCGGATGTCCGTACAAGTGGGCGCGAACAGCCTGCAAAAGGCCAATGGCGGCTTCGGCGTGCTGTTAGGCGGCGTACCGGGCGTGGCGCCGGCCAAGGTCGTGGTGCTGGGCGGCGGCGTGTCGGGAACCCACGCGGCCGAGATGGCCGTGGGTCTGCGCGCTGATGTAACCGTGGTCGATCGCTCGGTCAAACGGCTGCGCGAACTGTCCTCGATCTTCGGCAGCCAGTTGAAAACGGTTTACTCGACCGCGCACGCGATCGAGGAACTGGTGCGCGATGCGGATCTCGTTATCGGCGCCGTGCTGATCGCCGGTGCCGCCGCACCCAAGCTTGTGACGCGCGCGATGGTCAAGACTATGAAGCAGGGAGCGGTGCTGGTGGATATCGCCATCGATCAAGGCGGTTGTTTCGAAACCAGCCGGCCCACCACCCATGCCGCACCGACCTACGTGCTCGATGGCGTGATCCATTACTGCGTCACCAACATGCCCGGCGCCGTGCCGCGCACCTCCACCTTTGCGCTCACGAATGCCACTTTGCCCTATGTGAGGGCGCTCGCCGATCACGGCTGGCGGCAAGCCATTGCCAACGACCCGGGGTTGGCCCGCGGCCTCAACGTGCATGCGGGTCAGGTGACTCACGAGGCCGTTGCGAGCGCGTTGGGTCTGGATTTTCGCCCCTTTCGCGCGGCCTGACGCCGCCGCATCCACTACGCCCGTAGAACAGCACCTACGCGTGCGCGGCGCAGTTTTGCCGGCGCAATTTGCTACTAAACGATCGATCAATTACTCTCCGCACCAGCAAACGGGCCAGCAATCTAGGGATCCGCCATGGCGCGCAATCCGCGCTTTGATGTCTTGTTCGAACCGGTGCGCATCGGGCCGGTGACGGCGCCGAACCGTTTCTATCAAGTGCCGCATGCCAGCGGCATGACGAATTCCCTGCCGCAGGTACGTGCCAGCTTCCGCGAGACCAAGGCGCAAGGTGGCTGGGGTGTGGTGTGCACCGGCGCGGTCTCGATCCATCCCAGTTCGGATGACTCCCCCTTGCCGTTCGCCATTCTTTGGGACGACAAGGACATTCGGTCCCATGCCTTGATGACCGACGCGGTGCACCGGCATGGATCGCTGGCCGGTATCGAGCTATGGCACGGCGGTGCCTGCACCCTGAATCGCACCAGCCGCATCGCTCCGCTATCGCCATCGGGCATGCCCTGGATGTCCCCTCACTTGGGCTTCATGGGCAACCTACGTCCGAAGGTGATGGACAAAGCCGACATCCAGGATCTGCTGCGTTGGCAGGCGGCCGGTGCACGGCGCGCCATGCAGGCAGGTTTCGACATCGTCTACGTGTATGCCGGCATGGGCTACTTGCCCTATGAATTTCTGCTCCCCGAGTACAACCATCGGACCGACGCCTATGGTGGGTCGATCGAGAATCGGGTGCGCTTCGTGCGCGAATTGCTAGAAGTGACGCGCGACGCCGTCGGCGACAAGTGCGCGGTGGCGCTGCGCATCAGCCTGGAGGAACTGCGCGGCAGGCCCGGCAAGAACGCGGTTTCCGAGGCGCACGAAGTGGTGACGTTGCTCGCAGATATCCCGGATCTATGGGACGTCAAAATGGATTCCAGTCCGACCGATTGCGCGCCCTCGCGCTTCTCCCCCGAAGGCAGCCACGAGCCGGTCGTCAATTTTGTGAAGCAACTGACCAAGCGGCCGGTGGTGGGAGTCGGAAGATTTACCTCGCCGGACGTGATGGTGTCGCAGGTCCGGCGCGGCATATTGGATTTGATCGGCGGCGCCCGGCCCTCGATTGCGGACCCATTCCTGCCTAATAAGATCAACGAGGGCCGGGAACACGAGATACGGGAATGCATCGGCTGCAACATATGTATTTCGAGCTGGCATGACGGCGTACCCGTACGCTGCACGCAGAATCCGACTGCGGGCGAAGAATGGCGCAGGGATTGGCATCCCGAGCGATTTGCACCGCCGGGCAGCGATTCGAGCATCTTGATCGTCGGCGGCGGCCCGGCGGGACTTGAATGCGCCACGACGCTGGCGCGGCGCGGCTACTCCGTGACCCTCGCGGATTCGGCCGACGAATTCGGCGGCCGTTTACGGTTTGAAACCGCATTGCCGGGCCTTGCGACCTGGAACCGTGTGGCCGATTGGCGCTTGGGTCAGCTGCGCGAGAGACCCAACGTCAACATGTACCCAGGGAGCGCGCTCGGCGTTGACGATATATTGGGACTCGAGCACCGTCATGTCGTCATCGCCACCGGTGCTCGCTGGACCAAGATGCTGTTCTCCACTTTGGAATTTCCGGTCGGTGAACTCCACGGGCCCGGGGTGTACACGCCCGATGACCTTGCCGCCGGCGTGGTGCCGCAAGGCCCTGTCGTCGTGTTCGATTTCGACAACTACTACATGGGCGGTGTGATCGCCGAGCATCTGGCAAAGACGGTGGGTCACGTGACCTACGTCACCCCCGCGGGTAATGCATCCGCTTGGACCTTCATGACGAATGAGCTGCCGCTGGTGCACCGTGCCCTGGTGAAGGCGGGGGTGGCGATTCACACGCTGCAACGAGTCACGGGTTTCGACGACGGCGCAGTCACCATCGCGGATGTGTACAGCGGCACCGAGAAGCGCCTTGCTTGCCGGTCGCTGGTCATGGTCGGAGTTCGGGTGCCGCGGGATGACCTGTATCACTCCCTCATTGCAAAGGACCAGGAGCTCAAGAGCGCAGGCATCGCATCGGTCACGCGCATCGGCGACGCCCTCGCGCCGGGGGCGATCGTGCATGCAGTGCATAGCGGGCATCGCTATGCGCGCGAATTCGACGCGCCGCCGGCGCTCGCGCCCTACACGCGAGATTTTCCGATATGAACGCAGCGATCTTGGAAACCACTTTGCCCTCGAGCTGGTATCGCAGCAACGACGTGTTTCGCATCGAGAAAGAACACATATTCTGCCGCGAATGGGTGGCGGCCTGCCGCGAGGAAGAGCTGCCGAATCCGGGCGATTACCGGGTGCTGGAGGTGCTCGGCGAGAGCGTCCTGGTGGTGCGTAATCGCGAAGGTCAATTGCGGGCCTTTTACAATGTCTGCAGGCATCGTGGGTCGCGCCTGTGCCGTACCCCGGCGCAGACGCAGGCACTGCAAGTGGCTCTCCCCGGCGGAGTCACCGCCGGTCGGCTCATCGTCTGCCCTTACCATCAGTGGTCCTATGACTTCAACGGTGCGTTGGTTGCCGCCCCGCACTTGAATGCTGCCACCGGCTTCAAGAAACAGGATTTTCATCTGTATCCGGTGGGCGTCGATAGCTGGGGGGGATTTGTATTCTTGAATCTGACGCCGGCGCAAGCCAAGCCGCTGACCGAACAATTGCAGGGCATCCCCGATCGGCTGCAGCGCTATCCGCTGCGAGATCTGCGCATTGGCGCCACCATTCGCTACGAAGTGGCGGCAAATTGGAAGATCGTGTGCGAGAACTACAACGAGTGCTACCACTGCGGCGGCGTTCACCCGGAGCTGTGCGCGGTGGTGCCATCGTTTCGCGAGGCGGGCGGCGGCAATCTGGATTGGAGCCGCGGCATTCCCCACCGCGAGGGCGCCTACACGTTCACGCACAGCGGAACCACCTTGCGGCGCGCCTTTCCCGGTCTCGATGCCGACGAGCAAGTGCGGCACAAGGGCGAACTGGCTTACCCGAATTTATTCTTGAGTGTGGCCTGCGATCACGTGGCTGCGTTCATCCTGCAGCCTCGCGGCGCCGAACGCACCGATATCACCTGCCATTTTCTGTTCGAAACCCATGAGATGAACAAACCCGGCTTCGACGCCTCGGACGCCGTGGACTTTTGGGATCTGGTGAACCGCCAGGATTGGGCGGTGTGCGCGGGCGTACAGAACGGGATCCGGTCGCGGGTCCATGTACAGGGCTACTACGCGCCCATGGAAGATTGGAATCTTGACATCAAGCGCTATGTGACGACGAGAATCGGCGCCTACGTCGGCGAACAACCCTCGTAGCCAAATCACGATTCGATCAGGCAGAGGAGCGGTCATCGGGCCGCGCTTCGGTATACTCCGAAAGAAAGGAATCAAATGACCAGCAAGCGGCATGTACCGAAATTCCACCGTGCGACTCCTGCGGTGCGCCGCGAAGCATTGGTCGATGCAACTCTTCGCTGCCTCAAGGAATTTGGCCACGAAGGGGTGTCGGTGCGCCGAATCAGCGCGGCCGCCGGTGTCTCCATCGGCTTGATCAATCATCACTTTCCAAGCAAATCGGGACTGATAGCCGAAACCTACGAGACCCTCGCGCTTTCCCTGCTGGACTCCATCCGCCGTCAGGCTGAGAACGAGGCAGTCTCGCCGCGCGACAGATTGAGCAACTTTTTCCGCGCCTCGTTCGCCCCGGAAATCCTCGACCCGCAGTTGTTCAATGTATGGCTGGTGTTCTGGAGCATGGTGGCGCATTCGGCCGAAATTCGCGCCGTGCATCACAGCACCTACGGCAAGTACCGATCGGTCTTGGAGTCCTTGTTGGGTCAACTCGTGGAATCCGGGGCGGCGCCGCCATTCAAGCTGCGCCCGGCGGCGATTGCGCTGTCCGCGCTGCTCGATGGCTTCTGGGTCGAATTGAGCCTGAGCCCCACGGTGTTCAAGCCGCGCGAAGCCATCGCTTTGTGCGAGGATTGGGTCAATGCACTATGCGGCGGCGCCTTTCCCAGGCTATTGGGCGGCCCCGCCATACCCCGCAAGCAGAATCCGTGACCTCCGTCCCAGCGCCGCCCTGACGCAAGCCTGCACGCTGCTAGTGGCGAAGCTCCGCCATTGTTATACTAACGTTCAACAAGATTCGAGAAGGCTCGCGAACATGCAAGCACAGCGCTCACTGAATACCGGCGTGACGGTCGACATCCCCCCTGACTTGGCAGGATTCAGTCTTCCCGGTTGGATCTACCAGGATGCGGATTTCCTCGAGGTCGAGAAGGAACGCGTCTTTGCCACGTCCTGGCAGATCATGTGCCACCTCAACGACATTCCCGCTGCCGGCGACTACCACACTCTGGATTTTCTGGGCGAACCCTTGGTAGCGGTGCGCGGCCAAGGCCAAAGCGTGAAGGCGTTTTTCAATGTCTGCCGGCATCGTGCAGCGCGGCTGCTGGACGGTGGGTCCGGACATTGTCAGGGAAGAATCGTGTGCCCGTATCACGCGTGGACCTACGATCTTAACGGGCGGCTCACCGCCGTTCCGCACCGCAAGGAATTCGCCGATTTCTCTCTGGAGCAGTACGGACTGAAGCCGGTAGAGACCGAGGTCTACAAGGGATTCGTGTTCGTGCGCTTGAAGCCGGGCTTACCCAGCGTCGCCGAGATGCTCAAGCCCTACGAAAGTGAGTTGGCGGCCTATCGCCTCGAAGAGCTGCAGCCGATGGGCCGCGTCACCTTGCGAACCCGTCATGTGAATTGGAAGAACGTGACCGACAATTACTCGGACGCCATGCACATCACAGTGGCGCACCCCGGCCTCACGCGCTTGTTCGGTCAGAGCTACGGGGTGGAAGCGCAACCTTGGGTGGACAAAATGTGGGGCTATTTGCGCGATGTCCCCTCTTCCCAGGTGTCGGAGCGCATGTATCAGTCGCTGCTGCCGAAATCTCCGCATTTGCCGGACGAGCGGCAGCGGCTTTGGACCTATTTCAAGCTGTGGCCGAATGTGGCGTTCGACATTTATCCCGACCAGATCGATTTCATGCAAATGATTCCGATCTCACCCACGGAGACTTTAATCCGCGAGATTGCCTACGCACACCCTGATTCCCGCCGTGAAATGCGCGCGGCTCGCTACCTCAATTGGCGCATCAATCGGCGGGTCAGCCTCGAGGACAAAACCCTGATCGAGCGCGTACAGACCGGCATGGGATCGCGCAGCTATACGCCCGGTCCGCTCGGTCGCACCGAGGTCAGCTTACAAAGTTTTGCGCACCGCATGCGCGAACTCATTCCAGAGAGCCGGCTCGAACGCTCCCCCGGTGCCGGCTGGCACGTTCGTCCCGATACGAGAAAAAAATAATGGCTGATGCGAATCTACGTGACGTCGTCATCATCGGTGGCGGACACAACGGCTTGGTCTGCGCAGCCTATCTGGCGGCAGCCGGCCTGAAGGTAACCGTGCTCGAAAGACGGGGCGTCGTCGGCGGCGCAGCGGTGACCGAGGAGTTTCACCCCGGATTTCGCAATTCAGTGGCGGCTTACACCGTGTCGCTGCTCAACCCGAAGGTCATCCGCGACTTGGACTTGCCGCGCCACGGGTTGCGGGTGGTCGAGCGCAAGTTGGCCAATTTTCTGCCGCTGGACGAGACCCAGTACCTGAAGGTGGGCGCCGGCAAAACCGAGCAAGAAGTGGCGAAATTCTCGGCGCGCGATGCGACGCGGCTGGCGGACTACGGCGCGCGCCTCGATGTGATTGCCGACGTGCTACGCGACTTGGTGCTCGAGACACCGCCTAACGTGTCGGCCGGCGGCTGGCTGCAGGCGATACCGGATTTGCTGCGCAGCGCACGCATGGGCAGACGAATCGCCAAGCTCGACATGCCCATGCGCCGTGAGCTGCTCGATCTGTTCGTCAAATCGGCGGGCGATTACTTGGATGCCTGGTTCGAGAGCGCACCCATCAAAGCGGTCTACGGTTTCGACGGCATCGTCGGAAACTACGCCAGTCCCTATGCGGCGGGCTCAGGCTACGTGCTGCTGCACCATGTGTTCGGCGAGGTCAACGGCAAGAAGGGCGCGTGGGGCCACGCCATTGGCGGCATGGGCGCCATCACCCAGGCTATGGCCAAGGCAGCCATGGAACGCGGCGTGGAAATTCGCACGGCAAGCCCGGTGCGCGAGGTGCTGGTTGAAGCTGGCCGCGCGGTAGGCGTGGTCACGGAGAAAGGCGAGGCGATTCGGGCGCGCAGCGTCGTATCGAACTTGAACCCGAAGCTGCTGTATGGCTCGCTCATCGATCAGGCAGATCTACCGCAGGATTTTCGCGAGCGCATCAGTCACTGGCGTTGCGGCTCCGGCACATTTCGTATGAATGTCGCGCTGTCGGAGCTGCCCGATTTCACCGTCTTACCGGGCCGTTCACACGCCGAACACCACACTTCCGGCATCATCATGGCTCCGAGCCTTGCCTACATGGACCAAGCGTACCTCGACGCCAAAGCGGACGGTTGGTCGAAGCGTCCCATCGTCGAGATGCTAATTCCATCGACTCTGGATGACAGCCTGACACCCCCGGGCCAACACGTCGCGAGCCTGTTCTGCCAGCATGTGGCGCCCGTGCTGCCGAATGGCGCGTCCTGGGACGATCATCGCGAGCAGGTTGCGGACGTCATGATCGATCTGGTCAACAGTCATGCACCGAATTTCAAAGCCTCGGTACTGGGCCGGCAAATCATGAGCCCGCTCGACCTCGAACGC
Organism: Gammaproteobacteria bacterium; assembly: GCA_043742845.1. Lineage (GTDB taxonomy): Bacteria > Pseudomonadota > Gammaproteobacteria > Steroidobacterales > Steroidobacteraceae > Bog-1198. The sequence continues at coordinate 4,864 of JAYTXS010000147.1, read as the reverse complement.
ACTTTCGGCCTGATCGGCGGCGACATTTTTCACGGCGCCTTGAGCTTGGATCAGATGTTCTCGGCACGTCCGATGTTGGGACACGGCGACTACCGTGGCCCGCTGCACGGGCTGTATATGTGCGGGTCGGGCACGCATCCGGGCGGCGGTGTAACAGGAGCACCGGGGCACAATTCCGCGCGCGAAATCATTGCCGATTTTCGGCGCGGGCGGCTCAAGTAAGCTTGAGCGGTTCTGGCGAGAGACCATGAAAAGGCCGGGACAGCGCCTGGGTGTTGCGCTTGTTAGCGCGTCGGCCGTGGCGTGGAGCACGGCCGGTCTCTTCACGCGGCTCATTGCGGCGGATTCCTGGACCATGCTGGCGTGGCGAGGAATCTTGGGCGCACTGGGACTGGCCCTGGTGATCTCGCTGATGCCCTCGCAAGGAAGCTGGCGGTCGCTGCGCAGATTGGGTCCGCTGGGTTGGTTCTTCGTATTGCAATCATCGGCAGGAATGATTTTCTTCTTGACTGCGCTCAGAGCGACCACCGTTGCCCACGTGGCGGTGATTTACGCGACCGTTCCATTCATTGCCGCAGTCTTAAGCTGGCTGGCCATGCGCGAAAAGCCGACGACCGGCGCCGTGACGTCCAGCTTGATCGCACTCGCGGGTGTCGCCGTCATGGTCGGATTTGGGCGCGACGGCGGCCTGCGCGGCGACCTACTGGCTCTCGGTATGACGTTTACCATGGCCGTGGCCATGGTGCTGGCAAGACACTTCCCCGACATGCCCTTTCTACCGGCATCCTGCATGTCAGCGCTGCTGAGCGGCTTGATTGCCTTGCCGTTTGGCGCCCCCTTGAGTGTGACCGGACATGATCTCGTGCTGCTCACGCTATTCGGCCTGACCACGTTCGCGGTCGGGCTACCGCTATTTACTCTGGGCGCGCGGCTGCTGCCTGCCATCGAAACCGCGCTCATCGGATCACTGGACGCGCCGCTGGCGCCGCTGTGGGTGTGGCTGGCGTTCAAAGAGAGACCGAGTTCGATCACCTTGATCGGCGGCGCCATCGTGTTTTCTGCGGTGGGCATCCATATGGTCTGGGATGCGGCATCGACGATACCGCGTCCCGCCGTCGCCGAGTAGCGGCGCCTAGCTGGGCGCCCCCAGGTAGGCGCCCCCAGCTAGGCGCCCCCCCCCTATTTCTTCGCGGGATCCGGGTAGTGAAAGGGATCGGTTATTCGCGGTTGGCTGGGTGTGACCTTGCGCGGCAAAGGCTTATCCACGTTGGCGGCATCCATCAGGACGCTGGCCAACACCACCGCGGCCTGACGCAGATCTTCCGCCCTTACGTGATCGAAGGTGTCGAGATCGGTGTGATGCACCCGCGTTTCGTAATCCAGCGGGTCTTGAATGAATTGGAACGCAGGCAGGCCGAGCCGGCTGAAGAACACATGGTCAGTTGACTCCGTAGGCTCAGCCACCACGGCTGAAGCTCCGAGGCTCGTAAATGGCGACAGCCATTCCCGAAAGACGGGCACGACGGCGAAGTTGCCCTCCGTATAAATGCCACGGATCTTGCCTGAGCCGTTGTCGATATTGAAATAGGCGTCCATCTGGGAAAACCCGCTCAAGGTTTGCACCGGATAGGTGTCCAACGAAAAATAAGGCGGCAGATCCGCGAGCGCGGGATCGGTCAGCGGCGGACGCCGGGCAAGATATTTCTCGACGTAGGCACCGGAACCCAACAGTCCCTGCTCCTCGCCTGCCCATAGCGCGAATCGGATAGTGCGCCGTGGGTGAGCACCGATGCTCGCAAGAATGCGGGCCGCTTCCATTACCACCGCGCTGCCGGCGCCATTGTCGGCGGCGCCGTCGCCCGCAACCCAACTGTCTAAGTGAGCGCCCGCCATGACGTAGCCCGCCGCCGGGTCGCTGCCCGGCAGGTCCGCTAGAATATTGTAGGCGTTGTGGTCGGCGTCCTCGAAGTGAACCCGGCTGTCGATCTCGAGCTTCACGTCGCCGACCTTCGCCAGACGCGCCAGGCGGCGGTAGTCTTCTGCGGCGATTTCCACGCCGGGAATCTTGGGTGTCTTGCCCACCCGATAGGCGTAGCCCTCACCGTGCACCACCCGGCCGTCGCTGCGCGACATCTGGACCCAGGCGAGGGCGCCTTCCTCCGCCAGAAAGGCGTCTAGTTTTGTCCGAAAGCGAAACCGCTCGATGCGCTTCTGCCGTGCCTCCGGATCAAAAGCCGGCTGCTGGTATTTGTCCAGTTTGGCGATGTCCGCGTCGTTCAATCGCTGGAACGGCAGTTCGACGTCGTCCTTTGCGGGGCCGGGCCAGGTCACCAACACGATTTTTCCCGCCAGCTTGCCCTTCCAGTCTGCAAAATCCTTGTCGGTAATCATGGGCGCAACGATCACCGAGGCGTTCAGCGCGCCGCTGGTCGCCGGCGTCCAGGCAATGGGAATGCCGTGCAACTCCAGTGCGCGTGGGGCGGTCATTCGCACGCGCGAATATTCTATCCACCAGCCGCGGCCAAAGTCGAAGCCGTCCGCCCTCACGTCCTTCAACCCCCAACTCTTGAATTGATCCGACGTCCAGCGCTCGGCCCTGCGCATGGCGGGAGAATTGGTCAACCGTCCGCCGATTTGGTCGGCGAGATAGGCGGCAATATCCACCACCTCGCCATGATTGAACGCCGCATCAGAGATGCGATTGATGGTGACCGGCTCTACCGCCGGCGGCGCGGCTGCAAACGACGGCACCCAGACCCAGAGACACGCACACGCGCCAGCTACCAGTTTTCGCACCAACGTCCCCTTAGGCGATTTTGTGCCAATCCTAGCAAGTGGCGCCCAATGCTTCCATTGGTGCGACCAAAGGTCGTCTAAACCTCGATTCCCTGCCCTTTGAGGTACTCATCGTAGGTACCCCGGAAATCGACGATGCCGCCTCCGGCTCGAAGTTCGATGATGCGCGTGGCCAGACCACCCACGAACTCACGATCGTGCGACACGAAAACGAGCGTGCCAGGATAGTGCTCCAGTCCGATTTGCAGCGATTCGATGGTTTCCATGTCCATGTGGTTGGTGGGTTCATCCATCAACAGCACATTGGGCTTGGTCAGCATCAGCTTGCCGTAAATCATGCGGCCCTTCTCGCCGCCGGAGAGCACCTTCACGGATTTCTTGGTCTCCTCACCCGAGAACAGCAGCCTGCCTAAGGTGGCTCGCACGATCTGGTCATCGTCGGCCTTGCCCGTGTACTGCGACATCCAGGAAAATAAATCGGTTTTATCGTCGAATTCAGCCTGCGGATCCTGCGGCATGTAGCCTGCTTGAGCGTTCTCCACCCATACGATCCGGCCCGCCGTCGGACGCAATTCGCCGGCCAGCAGGCGCATCAGCGTGGTTTTGCCGGCGCCGTTCGGACCGATGATGGCCACGCGCTCGCCGCCCTCGATGTTGATCGTCACATTGTCGAGCACTTTGTCTTGCGACCCCGGATAGGTGAACGACAGCTTTTCCACCGACACCGCCGAGCGATATAGCTTCTTGCCTTGCTCGAAGCGGATGTAGGGATTTTGCCGCGATGACGGCCTGATTTCCTCGATCTTGATTTTCTCCAGCTGCTTCTTACGTGACGTCGCCTGCCGCGCCTTGGACGCATTCGCGGAGAAGCGACGCACGAATTCCTGCAGGTCGGAAATTCTGTCCTTGGCCTTGGCGTTGGCCGCTTCGACGCGCGCTCGCGCCTGAACCGAGGCCAGCATGAAGTCGTCGTAATTGCCGGGATAAACCTTGAGCTGCTGAAAATCCAGATCCGCAACGTGAGTGCAGACCTGGTTCAAGAAATGCCGATCGTGGCTGATGATCACCATGGTGGCGTCGTAGTTGTTGAGTGCGCTTTCCAGCCAGCGGATGGAATTGATGTCGAGGTTGTTGGTGGGCTCATCCAGCAGCAGCACGTCCGGCCGAGAGAACAGGGCCTGCGCCAGCAGTACCCGCAGCTTGAGGCCAGGAGGAACTTCGCGCATCGGTCCGTTATGCCGTGATTCGTGAATACCCGCATCGGTGAGAATGCTGCCGGCCCGCGCCTCGGCATCATATCCGCCGTATTCCGCGAACACGCCTTCGAGCTCGGCGGCCTTCATGTAGTCCTCGTCGGTCGCATTGGGATCGGCATAGATGCGATCCCGTTCATGCATTGCGGCCCACAGCTCCGTGTGCCCGCGCATGACCACGTCCAACACCCGATCATCTTCGTAGCCGAACTGGTTCTGATTCAGCTTCCCCAAGCGCATGCCGGCCTGCAGCATGACGTCGCCGGCGCTCGGGTCGAGGTCGCCGCCAAGCACCTTCATGAGCGTGGATTTGCCGGAGCCGTTGGCGCCAATCAGGCCGTAGCGATTGCCGTCCGAGAACTTGACGGTGACCTGCTCGAAGAGCGGCTTGGCGCCGAATTGAACGGCAACGTTGGAGGTAGCAAGCATGTTTATCCAATCAACTGAAAATTACGGCCCGGTCCAGCTCGGCCGCGGTCGCGGCCACGCGGGTACTTAAGACAGGATCCCGGGGGTACTCGGATGGAGTCGCATCGACGAGCGAAGGGGCCCCAATCCGGCTAGAGGAGTTTAACCGAGACAGAGCCGACAGTCACGCGGCGGGCTCCTGTCAGGAACTTGTGCCGCTTCGACGGAGTCCTAAGTGATGCGCGAGTCGTATTTTCGCGCGCAAGCGCGCGATGTATAACGACTCCATTCTGCCAAGGTCATTTACGTTATTCGTCGATTGGGGAGACGTTTTGTTGTCGCAGTAAATCGAATGGAATGGCGTGTTTAACGATGACGAATCCTTGTCGTCATAGAAGAGCATTTTT